>CAYVEU010000150.1:0-5545 GCA_964450015.1 uncultured Christensenella sp.
GCCTTGTCGATAAAGAACGCGACCTCGTTTAAAAGCTTCGCTTCGTCTATCTCGACCGCGTTTAAACTTTCCTCTATCCTCGCTCTCAATTTCGCCGCGTGCGCAACGCCGACTTCGGGTGCGCGAGCGGAAATTTCGTTTGCAAGCTTCTCCAAATTCGCTAACTTTACCTTGAAATCCTTTTTGAGCATCTCGCCCTCGGTAAGCCGCATTTCACAAAGTTTTTCGCAAGCCGCAGCGGTCGCTAAGGTGGCAAGGCGGATAATTTCGTTCTCGTCGTCGTCCTCGCCCGAAACCGTTAAAACTTCGGGAAGCCTTAAAACGTCGGTTACGCGCAAGTCGTTTTCAAACCCCAATTTTTCCAAGTTTTTTGCGACGTCCATGTATTTTTGCGCCAGAACTTCGTCAACCGTTACCTGCGCCTTGCCCTGCCGCTTATCCTCGTAAGTAATAAAGACGTCGACGTGCCCGCGAACGAGATTTTTTGAGATAATTTTCTTAACCGCGTCTTCGCAGCAAATCAAAAGCCTCGGGAATTTAGTGGCTATATCCAAAAATCTATGATTTACGGTCCTCAATTCGACCGATACTTTTCTTTCCTCACTCTCGGCAACGCCTTTGCCGAATCCCGTCATACTGCGCATGAAAATACCCTATAATAATTATTTATCATAGAGTATAACATAAATACGTATATATTGCAAATACTTAATGCTAAATTTTTTTCGCCGTCTTGCTAAATTACCGCTTATTCTTCGTCCAATACCTTAGCGAACGCGGCCTCGTCCCAAATTTCTATACCGAGTTTTTGCGCTTTTTGAAGTTTGCTCCCCGCGTCCGCGCCGACTATGACGAGATTGACGTTTTTCGACACGCTGTCCGCAACTTTCCCGCCCCTTTCGACGATGAGCGCCGCCGCCGCCGACCGTTTAAAGCGGGTCAAACTCCCCGTTAAAACCACCGTCTTGCCGCTGAACACGCCCTCGCGCTTCTCTTCGAGTTTTATGTTTATCCCTCGTTTTAAAAGTTCGTCAACGAGTTGCGCATTGGCTTCGTCTGCAAAAAATTCCACGACGTTTCTTGCCAGTATTTGTCCGAAGTCGTCCAAATTGAGAAGTTCGTCTTCCGTCGCGCGTCGCACGTTATCCAACGTTTCAAACCTGTCGGCAAGCTGTTTCGCCGTCTTTTTACCTATTCCGGATATGCCTATCGCAAATATAAACCTATCCAAAGTCGTGTTCTTGCTCTTTTCTATGCTTGCAAGCAAGTTGTCCGCTTTTTTATCCTTAAAGCCCTCCAATTTCAGCAATTCCTCTTTTTTCAAATCATAGAGCTGATACGGATATTTTACGCCCAATTCGTTGAATAAAATTTCCGCGGTTTTTTCGGAAAATCCCTCGATATCCATACACGGACGGGACGCGAAATGGTCGAGCGCGCTGATAATAGTGGGGGCGCAGCGATTGGGGTTGGTGCAATATAAAAACGCGCCTTCCTCTTTGACGGGCGCGCCGCACGACGGGCACACCGCCGGCTTGGCGATTTCTTCGCTGTGTTCATAGTGTTCCGCCACGCCCGTGATCTCCGGAATGACGTCGTTGCTCCGCCTTATAAACACGCGGGAATTTAGCTTAATACCTTTCTTTTGGATATCCGAAAAGTTGTTTAAGGTTGCCCTTTGTACGGTTACGCCCATAAGGTCCACCGGCTCTAAAACGGCAAGCGGATTTATCTTGCTCGTCCTCGAAACCTGCCATTTTACCTCTTTTAATACCGTCGTCGTTTCCTGCGCTTCGAACTTGTACGCAAGCGCCCACCTAGGAAATTTTTCGGTGTAACCCAGCTCTTCCCTTATCGCAAAATCGTCTATTTTTATAACCGCGCCGTCTATCAGAAAATCAAAATCGGCGCGATTTTCTTCTATTTCTTTTAGTTTGTTTTTTACGCCGTTTTCGTCGAAAACCACACTGAAAATATCGTCCGTTAAAAAGCCGTTTTTCTTCAAAAACGCGTTGACTTCTTCCTGCGAATCAAAGCGGTAATCACTGTATCCTACGTTGTACGCAACGAAATCGAGTCTTCTCGACGCGGTAACTTTCGGGTTCAAATTGCGGATGGCGCCCGCCACGCCGTTGCGGGCGTTTTTTAACGGCGTCGCCGCCGTTTCGTTGTATTTTTGCAAAACGGAAAGCCGCATCAATCCCTCGCCCTGTATCTCTATTTCGCCTTGATAGGGAATGGTCAACGGCACGCTTTTTATGGTCTTTACCTGCGCGGTAACGTCCTCTCCGTGTACGCCGTCGCCGCGCGTTGCCGCAACGACCAGCTGTCCGCCCTTGTACGTTATCGAAAGCGTAAGCCCGTCGAATTTATGCTCTACGGTCATTTTCGGGAACGTCCCGCACGCCTTTAAAACGCGGCTGAAATACCCATCCAGTTCGTCGTCGTCCTTAGCCTTGTCAAGCGAATACAACTGCAATTTATGTTTGTATTGGCTGAATTCTTTTAACGGCGCGCCGCCTATTCTGTGGGTCGGAGAATCGGGCAAAGTAACGCCCGTGCTCTTTTCCAAATCCACCAACTCGTAGTACAGTTTGTCGTACTCCGCGTCGGAAACGGTCGGTTCGTCCAGTTCGTAGTATTCTCTCGCATAGCGGTTGAGCAAATCAACCATTTGCCGCATATCCATAGCTTTCTCCTCACCTAAATAAGTTCCAACGGCGCGTTCATGAGCGAGAATTTTTTCATTCCCAAATCTTTGAAAACCACCGTAGCCGTCGTTCCCGCGCCGCTGCCGCTGACGATGATAACCGTGCCTATCCCGTATTTTTTGTGCTTTACCTTAGCCCCCGCTACAAACCCGTCGGCTGACGTATTGTAGACTTTTTTGGGCTCTTCTATCATTTTAGTGTGCTTGTACCCGTCGCCGGCGCTCGGGCGCATTTGACTTTCGCGCGGTATCGGATCGGAATAGTCGTCGTATTTCCCTTCCAACCACGAACTGCGCCTTTCGGGAATATTACGCTTAAATTCTTCCCCCTTGGCTTCGGATATAAACCGCGACGGCATAGTGCTCTCCACCCTGTTAAAGCGGTTTCTTACCCCCTTTACGCAAGAGATATAGAGCCGCTCCTGCGCTCTCGTCATTGCAACGTACATTACCCGCCGTTCTTCCTCTATTCCGTCCTCTTTCATACTCATCGACGACGGCAAAATACCCTCTTCGCAAGCGACCACGAACACAACTCTGAATTCCAGTCCCTTTGCCGAGTGCATTGTGGCTATCGTAACGTACTCGCCGTCGTCCGTCTCCTCGACCTCGTTATTTAACGCGACCGTTTGCAAAAACTCCGTCAAGTCCATATCTTCGTTCTCTTCGGCGGTTTCTTTGATATAGCGCAAAAATTCCTCTATATTTTCCCATCTCGTTTCGTCCTCTTCCTTTCCGCTCGCCGTATATGCCTGCTTGAAGCCGACCATATTTACGAGATACTCCGCAAATTTGACCAAATCCATGGAAATGCTCGCGTCCGCAAGGTTGTTGATAAGGTCGTTAAAAGCGGCTATTTTGTTTTTCGTGCCCTGATTTACAACGTCGACTTTTTCTATATTTTCCACGACTTTATTGAGAGTCGTACCGTTTGCCGAAGCGTATTCGTCCAGCGTTTGAACGGTGGTGTCGCCTATCCCGCGCTTGGGGAAATTTATTATTCTGGTTAAAGCCTCGCCGTCAAGCGGATTGACGATAAGGCGCATATAGGCAACGACGTCGAGTATTTCCTTTCTGTCAAAGAATTTAAAGCCGCCGAACACCTTGTACGCAATATGCAAGCTGTTGAGATTTTTTTCGAAAAGCCGCGTCAGCGAATTGTTTCTCACCAAAATCGCAAAGTCGCCGTTCGTGTAACCGTGCAAACGTTTAAGCTGCATAATCCTGTCTATTACGTTGTCGACCTCGTTGTAATCGTTGCTTCCGAACAAATATTCGACGCGCGCGCCGTCCTTAACAGACGAAAACAATTCTTTGTCGCTACGCGACTTGTTGTGCTTTATAAGCCTGTTTGCCGCGTCCAAAATTTGCTGCGTAGAGCGGTAATTTTGCTCCAATTTGTAGACCTTGACGTTGGGAAAATATTTGTCGAAATCGAGAATGTTCCTGACGTTTGCGCCGCGCCAGCCGTAAATACTTTGGTCGTCGTCGCCGACTACGAACACGTTTCCCCACTTGCCCGACAAAAGCTTGACGAGCTCGAACTGAATTTCGTTCGTATCCTGAAATTCGTCTACGTGGATATATTTGAATTTATTTTGATAATAGGCCCTGACGTCCTCGTGTTCGCGCAATAATTCGGCGCATTTTATGAGCAAATCGTCAAAGTCCATCGCGTTATTTTCCTTTAAAATCTCTTCGTAACGCTCGTAAACTTCGCTTATAATCATGGCGTCTTTGTTCTTGGTCCGCAAATAGTTAAAATACGCGTCGGGGCGCATACCCATATTTTTTGCGTTGCTTATGTGGGTACGGAACTTGTCCTTTTCCTTGTCGTCCTCCAAGTGCTTTTCTCTCAAAACCTTTTGAATAACGCGTTTGGTAGCAGACTCGTCGAAAATACTGAAAGAGGAACTGTAACCTATTCTTTCGGCGTTTCGGAACAAAATTTTCACGCACAGCGAGTGAAAAGTGGATACCCACACCCCGTTTTCGCCCAGCATATCGTTAAGGCGCTGTTTCATTTCGTTCGTCGCCTTGTTGGTAAAGGTTATCGCCAAAATATTCCACGCGGGAACATTTAAGTCTTCGATTAGATGTATTATCCTATGCGTAAGCACGCGCGTTTTGCCGCTACCCGCGCCCGCAAAAACCAAAACCGCGCCTTCCGTATCGTTTACGGCGGCGGTTTGCGTTTCGTTAAGTGACATTTTCAAGCCCATATCGTCAGTCCTCTATTCCTTCCGGTATAAAAATTTTCTTTGCCGTATTTATCGCGAACACGTCGCTCATGCCGGCAAGGTAATCGCACACGATAACGGTAACGTCGTCGGTCGTCCGCATATTTTCGGGAATTTCGTTGGGATGTTTGACGAAATAATTGAAAAGCATGGAAAGCATCCTGTCCGCTCTCTGCTGCATAACCGCCGCACCCGTCGTAAAATACACGGTATCAAAGAGAAAATCACGCAATTTGTTCATATAAAACGCACACTCTTCACTCATTTGTACGGCGTTTTTTCCGTAAGAATTTTTTACGACGTCGCTAACCAGCGTGTTTATGCGCTCTTTTTTCGTATGCCCCAAATACGCAGTGCAATCGGCGGGCAAATTATCTTCGCTGAGTAACCCCGCCCTTATCGCGTCGCTTATATCGTGATTTATGTACGCTATTCTGTCGGCGTAGCTGACGACCTTTCCTTCCAACGTCGCGGCGTTTCCCTTAGCGGTATGGTTTAAAATCCCGTCGCGCACCTCGAACGTCAAGTTCAAGCCTTTGCCGTCGTTTTCCAAAACGTCCACAACGCGCAAGCTCTGTTCGTTATGCTTAAAATG
>CAYVEU010000151.1:0-5535 GCA_964450015.1 uncultured Christensenella sp.
GTCCCCGAAAACCTTATAGGTTTTTGGGGTATAGATATGGGGACTACTTTTCTTCATTGTGAGTCCGACTGAAACGGAAATAGATTTTGTTAGCACAAAAGCGTTAGCGACTGCGTGCAAAATCCCGTTTCACGAGTGGTCGGAAGAAATTTTTAGTATTAAACAAATATTTCCTCTTGCCAAAATACTTTTTATGACTTATAATTAGTATAATTAATATTATGCCGTATCGGGCGTATTGGCTCGGTGCGCGCGGTTAAAGCTAGCAACGAGTGACGGTGGACGGAGAAAAGTCCGTGGATAAATTTATGTTAAAATCCGCAATTTTCAATATTCGCTATTCACTTTTCACTACTGACCGGAGGGGCGATGGCTGTTAAAATAAACAATACCGCAAATTTACGGAGAGCGCAGAGGTGGGACGAACGTGACGACGCCGCTCTTTGCGTCTTGCTCAAAAGAAAATTAAAGGACATAAACGTTGCCCTCAGAGAAAGCGAGAGCCCGTACGAGCGTTCCAGATTGAAACAACAAAAAAAGCACTATAAGACCATGCTTATAAAAGTGGAGAACGGCGCGTACAACGGCGATATTATTTTCGGAGAGTTGCAGGCGGCGAGCGCTTTGCGTAGCGAACAGACTTTGCGTTCGGCGGAGTACGCCACGATGGCGGGCGGCAAACGTTACGTCAGTTCCTACCAAAACATGGACTTCGATTACGAGAGCGCGTTCCGTAAAAAGCGTTATTACGGCTTTTCGCTTCCGATTATTCTTTTGATACTCAGTTTGGCGTTCGTATTTATCTTCATCATGGGCGCGTTTCTGCCTACCGAAATCAAGACTATGGCGGAAACCGAGCTTGGCGTGCCGCTCGATTCGCTCTTTATGTGCAAGATAAACCCCGAAGCTTTCGATATAGAGATAGATAACGACGGAAATTGGCCCAGCGGTATTTACGGTGGGAAGTTCCAGCCCGAAGACGGCGTGCCGTTTACCGACGCGGACGGCAAAGTGCCGGAAAAGATCAGGCTTTCCGCCGACGCGGGAATGACGGCTATTTACATTTCTCCGTTCGACGTCGTCAAAGCGTGGTTCAGGACCCCCATGCTCAAAAATACCCGTTTGGACTTTTTGGAAGACAGCGAGTACTTTAAGGGCGACAGCAATTATTATATGTTCTTCCTTGCCGGCGGCAAGAGCGACGCGCTCGTCATCAGAAAAGACGCGGACGGCAATTACGACAATTCCGTAATTATGAACCATATAGGCACGTACGGCACTATTATTTTCTTGATAGCGGCGTTCTTACTCGGGATTGTGAACATAATAATCAATATCGTCAGGTTGTTTACTTACACGTCCAGACGGATACACTTTATCAGCTTGCTGTGTTTCTTATTGTCGGTACTGTGTATGATTTCGCCTGCGCTTGCGACGATGGAAGGCACGGAAATAGGCGCGGCGTTCAGCGCGTACTTCTCGTCGCTGTCCGGAACGGCGAGCTTTATGAAAAACACCGACGCGACGGTCGGTATAGGACTGCTGTTTTTCGTCCCCGTAGCTATCAACTTGCTCATGCTGATTTTGCCGTTTATTTTCAGGAACGTGCTCAAAAAGCGAGTGACGAGCGTACCGAGAGGCAACAGGAAGCGTAACGCGTTAAACGATCCGTTGTACGCCGACGAGGACGTATTGCGCCGCATGAGATAACCTTAGCTCCAATACGCTTGCAGATTGTTTTTACGGCGGTTTGCGTGCGTTTACGGAGAAACGGGTATGCGGAAACGAAAATTTAACTGTAAAATTACGTAAACGGGCGGAACCTTCTCGCCCGTTTAAGGAATAAAAATAATTATGCGAAAAGAAACAAAAATGGATATACAGGCCGCGTTGGAAAGAGACCCTGCGGCAAGAAGCAAGATAGAGATTTATTTTACCTACGGCGGAGTCCGCGCGTTGCGCGCATACCGTAAGGCGCACAGGCTGTATTTAAAGAACCACACTTTTTTGGCAAGGCTTATTTCTTCGCGTGCTTGTCGTAAGACGGGCATCGATATTCACCCCGCAGCAAAGATAGGCAAGGGCGTGTTTATCGACCACGGCGTAGGGCTGGTCATCGGCGAAACGACGGAAATAGGCGACAACGTTACGATTTATCAGGGCGTTACCTTAGGCGGAACGGGCAAAGAGGTCGGCAAGCGCCACCCGACGATAAAGGACGGAGTAATGATAAGCGCGGGCGCGAAAATTTTGGGACCCGTTACCATAGGCGAATATTCCAAGATCGGCGCGGGGAGCGTTGTGTTAAAAGACGTGCCGTCGCATTGCACGGTCGTGGGCATACCAGGGCGAGTCGTCAAAATGCACGGCGAAAAGTTCAACGATCTCGACCAAAAACTGCCCGACCCCGTTTTGGAAGAATTCGGGAGAATCAACAAGCGGCTCGCGACTGTGGAGGACAAGCTGGATATTCGCTCATGCAAGTATTCCATATCGCAATCGGTTGACGGTGAAAACGACGAATTTTAAGCATACTTTATATGGAGTAAGGAATGAAAGTATATAACACACTCACAAGACGCAAAGAAGAATTTACGCCGATAGACGGCAAGACGGTCACGATGTACTCTTGCGGTCCGACCGTTTACAGCTACGCGCACATAGGCAACCTGCGCACTTATATCTTTATGGACCTTATAAGGCGCACGCTTCGCTACGACGGCTATAAAATCAAGGGCGTTATGAACATCACCGACGTAGGTCATCTTTTATCCGACGGCGACGAGGGCGAGGACAAAATGCAAAAGGCGGCTCGCGAGCAGCAAAAGAGCCCGTGGGAGATAGCCAAGTTTTACGCCGATATTTTCTTTAACGATATTGCGGCGCTCAATATTACCAAACCCGAAATCATCGCGAAGGCGACCGACCATATCCCCGAAATGATAGAGTTCGTGCAACAGCTCATAGAAAAGGGCTATGCGTACGAGATAAGCGACGGGATATACTACGATATTGCGCGCTTTCCGTCCTACGGCAAGCTTTCGGGGCAGTCGATAGACGACAAGGAAGCGGGCGCGAGAATAGAAGAAAACGCCGAAAAAAGGCATCCCGCCGATTTTGCGCTTTGGAAAAAAGCCGATAAAAACCACATTATGCAATGGGAGAGTCCGTGGGGCATGGGCTTCCCCGGCTGGCATATAGAGTGCAGCGCAATGAGCAGAAAATACTTGGGCGAAGTGTTCGATTTGCACACGGGCGGTATCGACGCGATCCCCGTTCACCACGAGAACGAAATAGCCCAAAACGAAGCGCTGGCAGGCAAGCAAACCGTCAATTATTGGATGCACGGCGAGTTTATGTTAGTGGACGGCGGCAAGATGAGCAAGTCGCTGAAAAACACTTATACGGTATCCCAACTCCAAGAAATGGGATACTCTCCGCTGGATTTCAGGTTTTTCTGCCTAAACGCGCACTACCGTAAAAAACTTAATTTCACTTTTGACGGAATGAACGCGGCAAAGACGAGCAGAGAGCGCCTTAACAACGCCGTGGCGCAACATAGAAACGGTACGGCGGAAGCGGACAAAGCTAAGTTGGAAGCGTATAAGAGAGAGTTTGACGAAGCGGTAAACGACGACCTTAATATTCCGCTTGCACTGGGCGTTTTGTTCAATTTGGTAAAAGAACCGAGAAGCAAAGCGGTGTACGACCTAGTTATGGAGTTCGACAAAATTTTCGGACTGTCGCTCGACAAAGCGGTCGAAACGGTTAAAGAAACGAACGACGATATTCCGGCCGAGGTAACCGAGCTGGTAAACAAGCGCGCGGAAGCTAAGAAGGCGAAGAATTTCGCGCTTGCCGACGAAATCCGCGCAAAGATAGCCGAGCTCGGTTATAACGTAAAAGACACAAGAGAAGGTGTAGTCGTTACGAAAAACAGCTAGTATTTAGCGTTTTATAAAGAAAGAGAATTGCCCTATCGGGCAAGCCCCTTTGGGGCAGAGAATTACCGCCGTTGGCGGTAAGCCCTTTGGGCAGTTAAGGATAAGTAAAGAAGATTAAAGCTGTTTTTCCTTTAATTATCCGTGGAAGTAGATTGAATTATGTCTTTATTAAAAGTAAAAGAATATTTTCGCGTATTTAATATGGAAGAGCGAGTAAAGGAATTTACCGTTTCTTCCGCGACCGTAGAATTGGCGGCTCAGGCGTTAAGCTGCGAGCCGGCGAGGATAGCCAAGACGCTTTCTTTTCACGGCACGTACGGTGTGTTTTTAGTAGTAACCGCGGGCGATATGAAGATTGACAATAAAAAGTTCAAGGGTTCTTTCGGGGTAAAAGCGAAAATGCTGTCATACGACGAGGTAGAGCCGCTTACCGGACATCCCGTCGGCGGAGTGTGTCCCTTTGCCGTTGACGACGACGTTGCGGTATTTTTGGACGTTTCTTTGAGGCGTTTCGAAACGGTTTTCCCCGCTTGCGGTAGCGCAAACAGCGCGATAGAACTCACGGTTTCCGATTTGGAAAAATATTCGCGAGCCCGAAGCTTTGTGGACGTCTGCAAACCGATAAACGAAAATTAATATGTACGATGTAATCGTTATAGGCGCGGGCCCTACGGGCGCAACCGCCGCAAAAATTCTTGCCGAAAAGGGGCTTAGCGTTTTACTTGTCGAAAAGTTTAAGTTGCCGCGATATAAATCTTGTTCGGGCATTTTAATTCAAAAATCTCTCAATTTAGTTGAAAAATATTTCGGCAAAAGTGTGCCCGAAAGCGTTACTTGCGCGCCTGCCGACAATAAAGGCATGGTGATAACTACGGATAGCGGCGTTGAATTAAAGTTCGAAACTACGGGTTTGAACGTGTGGCGCAGTTCATTTGATAATTTTCTTACCGAAGAAGCGGTAAATAGCGGCGCGCAAATTTGCGACGAAACGACGGTATCCGACTGCGAGAGTAAAGTTGACTGCGTAACCGTCGTTTTACACGGTAAAGACGGTTATAAAGTGGAAAAAGCAAAATATATGATAGATTGCGAGGGCGTTGTTGGCGCATTGAAAAGGCGTATTATCGGTAAAGAACCGCAATATATAACGACTTATCAAACGTTTAACAAGGGTATAATAAATTTAGATTATCATTATTTTTACGCGTATCTCCAAACCGAGTTGTCCGAATACGACGCTTGGTTTAACGTAAAAGACGGTATGCTCGTGCTCGGCGTTGCGAGCGAAAATCCGAAGTCGGTGCAAGGCTATTACGGGGAGTTTATCGCGTACATGACGCAAAATCATTCTCTTCGCATAGACGAGCGTCTGCGTGAGGACAAGTGGATTATACGCAAAATAAAGGAATATCTCCACACAGCTTAGTAAGAACATTTAAGGTAGATTCTCTTACTACAGAAGCAGATAGGATATTAAAAAGAGATATTAGAAGTATTAAAATACTTAACTATAGAAAGTGTTAGTAAAATTCCTCAGAAAGTTTTAGAAACTTTTAAACAGTTCAAAGATAATAATTATAAATTTGAAATA
>CAYVEU010000152.1:0-5464 GCA_964450015.1 uncultured Christensenella sp.
GTCAAAAAATTCGGCTTTTCCACGGAAGATTTGAAAAAGCCCCTAAACGAATTTTCGGGTGGACAACGCACAAAAATTGCCCTTCTAAAATTGCTTTTATCTAAGCCTGATTTGCTCTTACTCGATGAACCGACAAACCATTTGGATTTGCAAGCTATCGAGTGGTTGGAAAATTATCTTGCGTCGTATAAATATTCTTGCATAATCGTTTCGCACGACCGAATGTTTTTGGATAAGATTGTAAACGTCGTCTACGAAATCGAATACGGCGAAACAACGCGGTATAAAGGCAACTACTCCGCTTTCGTTGCGCAAAAACAGCAAGCCTACGAAAAGGCGTTAAAGGACTCCGTTCAACGTAAAAAAGAAATAGAACGCCTAAATAAAATCGTAGAGAAATTCCGCTATAAAGCCACCAAAGCGTCAATGGCGCAGTCTAAGCTGAAACAAATAGAGCGTATCGGCTCAATAAGCATCCCTTTAAGCTTCGACAATGCTACATTCCGAACCGATTTTCAACCTCGTATCCAATCCGTAGAAAAAACGGTAATTTTCGACAATCTTGTTTTCGGCTATAACAGCCCTTTCGGTAAAATAAATCTTACAGTAAAACGAGGCGAAAAAATAGGAATTATCGGTCAAAACGGTTGCGGTAAATCCACGCTTATAAAAACACTAATGCACCGCATCTCCCCTTTAAGCGGCTGCGTAAGTTTCGGCTTACATGCGGAAGTAGGCTATTTCGACCAAACGCTTACCCAGAGCTTTGCGGAGATGACCGTAATGGAAGATTTTCATAACGAATTTCCAAGACTTACCGATACCGAAGTCAGGACGTCACTAGGCGCGTTTCTTTTTACGGGAGACGACGTTTTTAAACGTATTTGCGACCTGTCGGGCGGCGAAAAAGTCAGACTGGCGTTGTGTAAAATTTTCAAGTCCCGCCCCAACGTTCTCGTCCTTGACGAGCCCACCAACCATATGGATATTATCGGCAAAGAAACTCTCGAAAGCATCCTGTGCGCATTTCCCGGAACTGTCATTACGGTATCCCACGACCGCTATTTTATAAACCGAATATGCGATAAATTGATTATTTTCGAAAACGGCGGCGCAACTGTCTTCGACGGTCGCTATGCCGATTACGAACTTAGTAAATTAAATTCGGAAGAGCAAGACTACGCCCTGCAAAAACCGAAAATCGAAAAGAAAGGCAAACCTGTTTCGGCAACTAACGAACGCGCAAAAAAGCTGCACCGCATGGAAGTTTTGGAAGGCAAAATTAAAATTATAACCGACAAAATCGAGGAATTGAAAACAGCCTCTTTCGAAGACCCCACTATCTACTCCGACTATAAAAAATCCGCGGAAATTGAAGATAAAATTCGTTCCCTTCAAAAAGAAATGGAACCTTTGGAACTTGAATGGATGTCGCTCGCCGAAAATATCGACTAGTTTTGCAGCGGTGAACTTTCGACCGCCGCCCTACTTATAATTAATTCATAATTTGTAGGTAAATTTTGCGGAAAAAGCAAATGTATCGTATCGCTTTCCCCTATTCCATATTCGGCACAATATTCCATATACGTTAAATTTTTAACGATATATAAAAAGTCGCCTATACGTTTTTCTTTTAATTTTTGCAAACTTTTGAGCTTGTCATTTGGCATAACCGGTGTACAAAATTCCATTTTTGCCGCTCTGTCTCGTATTTCCAAAATAGAAAGCGGCATACCGTTTTCGTCCACCCAGTATTCGTTGTTGGTTATATCGAGCATAATCCACTTATTTAATTCACTGTCCCAAACCTCGTTGACGACGTGACAATCACCGTCATAACCCGAATTTGGCATTATCCAGACCTTTCGAGAATATATACCCAACGACAAACACATTTCGTTAAGTATTTGCGCCTTTGCGCGACAATTTATACCGTGTTTTTTATTGTCCAAAGCGTAACTTAAAAGTGCCGACGCATTTTGCTCTATATGATTGTCGTAGTCGCTCTTATGCTTTAATCTTGAAGAATACTCGTTCATCAAATTCAGCGCTTTACTGAATTCCGTTCCGTCCTTTGCCGTCTTTTCAAGTTCATAAATGTTTTTCAGGTTCGCATATTCCGCGTTATCAAAATCGTAAACAAATTTTATATCTTCACCCACTTGAAATTCAAAATTATTTTTCAAAATCCCCGCTTCCATAATATATATTTCCTCGGTTGATTGAAGATAACTATCCCAACCGTAAAACGCCTGATAAATATTAAACCCTACGCTAACGCAAAGTCCGACTATTAAAACTATTCCAACTATTATTAAAATAAGTTTTTTAGCGTTTAATTGCTTTTTGTCCATAGTAAAACCTCATGATACAAGTTTTGAGAACATATTAGCACAATTCTAAATCATTGGCAAATAAAACACTAAAATATATCTATTCCCGCCCGTTCGATTCCCTCACATTTTTATGTTGACTGAGCAGTGGCAACCTAAAATGCATAACTTTTCGGAATGACTTACATATTGGGTCTATCCTTAAAGTTTTATCTAGCATAATACCCAAATTAAAATTGTTTATAACCAATGCCAAGCAACAGCAGTGTTAAAAATTACCAATATCAGTAATGTGATTTCCACATGTTCGTTGGGTAATAGCTATTGTATAGAGTTTTACTTACAAAGTACAATGGTTAAGGCGAGATGATAAAGTATATAAATGCCGACTGCATATTATCTATAAATTATTTGTATGCAATTGAGGTAATTTCGCGAAGCCTTCTATACTTAGTTCTTATTATGGTTTGGATTTCTTATCTCTTGCACAAATTGGACAACCTAATCCTTTAATCTTATCTAATAGCTTGCGTTTATATGAATGTCCTTTACTGCACCGAAAATATGCTACTGTTAGACCCCCACCATAAACTTCATTGGGTTTTACAACATTCTTCTCAAAATCCCATTCCTGCAACAATTCAGGATATCGCGTGGCAAAATCATTCACCCCGGAAAGAACCTTCTTTCCGCTACAATACGGGCAACCCATACCCGATGTGCGTTTTTTTGCAGAACTTATGTATGATTGATGACACCTTGGGCACTTCCAATAAAATTTTTGATTGGAGCCAAATGATATAAATTCGGGATTTATATTCCCATTTCTTTCATAATCCCATTCCGCAAGTAGACTTGGCATTTTTACAATAAAACTGTTCTTTTTTCTAATACTTAAATACTGTTCTCTTATGGCAATAGAATGTTTATCTGTATTGATTTCAATAGAAATTTCTTTATGTAAAGTCAAAAAAATTCTTTTAATTAAATCATCCAACTCTACATAATCGTAATTGTTTGATATATAAAAATCTGCATTTTTCTTGTCCATTATGGTTTTATACTCTTTTATCACAAAAAGATTAATGCCTTCATTTGTTAAATATTCTTTTTTTGCTTGATCTTTATCTTCTCTTTTTATGTGTGAAAAATAACCATTGTATTCTATTCCAATATTCAACGATGGAATAAATATATCAATTTCTGTACCATTTGCATACCTATACCTATTTTCCGCATCGTTATATACTTGCTTTAAAAAATAATAAATTGCTTGTTCTGGAAATGAAGTTTGACTTTCTCGTGCGCAAATAGGACATCCCTGACCATAGCTTCTTGACTTTATTGTACAGAGATAATCACTATGTCCAGCAGGACATTTCCAATATGCTTTATAATGCGAATGTGGCAAAAATTCACTGGGCGAATGATTATTTTTATCGCTCCATTCTTCTGCAAGCTGTGGATTTATTGTTTGTAAATCATTAACACCTTCGAGAACCTTTAACCCTGCACAGTAAGGACATCCCGACCCTTTTTGCGCGCGATTGGGTATATAGGCAATATAAATGCCATTGCATATTCCACATTTCCATTTAATGCGCTTGTTTGAATTAGCGGTAACATCGTTCGGCGTCAAGTCTTCATCAATACATTCTATCCATTCAGCCACTAATTCAGGATGTGTTTCAGATAATGAGCTTTTATTTTTTATTTTAGTTAATCTATTTGAAGTGCTGCGAGCTTTTCTTGCACATTCGAGACAACCAATTTTGGCTTTTTGCTTACTTTTAATTGTATATTGAAAGTGATTTCCACATGTTTTGCAAATCCAAAAAGCTACCTTATTAGAACCTGTTGTTACTTTGTCGGGAAATAGTCCTATCTCATTATTGCGAGCATAATCCCATTCTTGCATAAGTTTGTTGTCATTTGTTACTAATTGATTTTTTATATTCATCATATTTCCCCATTTGCTTGTTATAATAAATATTAACATATAAATTCTTAAACTTCAACCCAATGAAAGTTTAAAATACATTGGGCAACTGTGGCGGGTGCTTGAATATACAAGCACCCGCCACAACTTTTCAATATTTTATGTTTTATCCAAGTTGTCGATATAATTAAGAATTATGAAAATTTTCAAATAAACTTTGGAAATCAATATATGACACTATTCTATCAAATAAGGATAAATCAAATGAGATGTTTTTGAATAACCCGTCCGCCTTGATAATGTCGATATCTTCTCTTATTGCTGATACTATTTCAGTATTACTCATAGCTGTAACGTTAGAATATAGTCCACCAATGTGATAATTAGATAAGTATTTTTTTCGCTCGGTATAGAGAGGCGGACGATATATTACAAGCGAATGACTATCCCTAATAGCGCGTTCCTTTATGCTTTTTTCTTTTGGATTCAGTTCAGTATCGTTTTCAAGTTCTTTTAACATCTTTTCTATGGTTCTTTTGTTTGTATACCTTTTGCTCAACATTAGTTTGGATTCATAGCACAAGCAAACACCATCATAATAAATTTCAAGATAACCAATAGAATAGTCAATATAACTTGATTTTTTACCATAAAAATGAGAATACAAAAGCTTAGTATCATACTTAGACCTGTTTTGCTCTTTTGACAAAGCATAGAAGTCATCTCGTGTAATAGCTACTTTCTTGTCAAATTCTTCCTTTGTAAACGGATACAATTTAATTTCAAAAAGTTTTAACATAACATCTCCCCCATTTTTCCCTAAATTATATCAAAATCCATTGGTATTGTAAATGTAAATCTTGTTTTCTATTTGATTATTTATGTTAATGTATGTTTATTTGCTTGAATACGCCAAAATAATGCCAAGCAAAAATAATACGAACTCACTTGTCGGTGGACTCGTATTATTCACTAATGGCGGAGGCGGAGGGATTCGCTCGCACTCTCACTACCGCTCGCCGACACGCCGGGGCGGCGCAACCGTCCACCGGAAGGTTTCTTTTCCCGCCCGTTCGAATCCTTCACCTTTTTAACATATATTAAAAGAGAGCGGATTTTATCCACTCTCTTTTAATATGGCGGGCTGGTGGTAATTGCGTTTGAACACCTACGCCGCCGTATAATTTGTCTA
>CAYVEU010000153.1:0-5190 GCA_964450015.1 uncultured Christensenella sp.
GACTGTTTATAACCACGTTTTAGACGCGCAGAAGCTGGCGTTAAATTCAATCCGAAGCGGCATGAGCGGCAGAGAGTGCGACGAAATCGCAAGAGGGTATTTCCGCAAAAACAATTTAGATAAATATTTTTTACATTCTCTTGGACACAGTTTGGGGATAGATATTCACGAATCGCCCAATTTTTCCAAAAAATGCGGAGAAATTTTCACAAAAGGAATGGTCGTCAGCGTGGAGCCGGGACTGTATTTTGAGGGGAAATTCGGCGTAAGAATAGAAGACGTAATTTATTTTGGCGAAAACGGCATTATTAACTTGACAAAAAGTCCAAAAAATATCATAATAATATAGATTTAACTTAATTAATTCGGAGGAACAAATTTATGGCATATATTATGGCAGGTGATTTTAGAAAGGGTATCACTTTCGAACTTGACAGCACCGTACAGGTAATAGTCGATTTCCAACACGTTAAACCCGGTAAAGGTGCCGCGTTTGTGCGTGCTAAGATAAGAAACGTAATGACCGGCGGCGTTATAGAACGTACGTTCAACCCCAGTGAAAAATACGAACTTGCGCATATCGAACGCAAAAAGATGTCGTACAGCTACAACGACGGCGATTTGTACTACTTCATGGACGAAGATTTCGATATGGTTCCTCTAAATAAAGAAATTGTTGAGGACGCGCTTAGATTTATTAAAGAAGGCGACGTTTGCGATATAGCTTTCTATAAAGGTAGCGCGTTTAGCTGCGATCCCCAAAACTTTGTAGAACTCGAAGTCGTGGAAGCGGAACCCGGTATCCCCGGTGCTACCGCTCAACCGGGTTCTAAGTCCGCAACGCTGGAAACGGGCTATGTTATTCAAGTTCCACTTTTTGTAAACGCGGGCGAGAAGATAAGAGTTGATACGCGCGACGGCACGTATATGTCCAGAGTTTAATAAAGACGTACTAAAATATTCACACCTCGGAATACGATATTCCGAGGTGTTTTTTATGAAAAATTTACTTGGCGATAAATTGTATGAGGAAGTATGCGCCGCTTGCAAGCTGTCCGATATAAACGAAATACGATTACGGTTGCACAGGGCGACCGCCGTTAAGTCGTGCAACGAAGTGATTTTTTTGCGACACGTTTCCGATAGTTCGATTTTAGACACAATTCTCAAAAACGCTACTAATAATTCTCGCTACGCTTACGAATCGGAAATATCCGACGGGTATATTTACTACAAAAACGGAATAAGAATTGGAATAGCGGGAGATTGCGCCTTAGCTAAAAACGGTTTGATATCTATCAAAAAAATTTTTTCTCTTTGTATTAGAATTCCACACGAAATTATAGGTTGTGCTACAAAACTAACTGATATTTTGGATAATTTCACCAATACACTCATTATATCTCCCCCGGGAGGTGGAAAAACTACTTTGCTTAGAGAAATGACGAGGCTTCTTTCCATGCGATACGACGTTCTCGTCATCGACGAGCGGGAGGAAATTTGCGGAAAGGATTTAACCTTGCGAATAGGAGACAGGTGCGACGTACTTCAAGGTTTGAAAAAAAGCGTAGCGTTTGAAAGAGCGATACGCACTATGTCGCCGGAGATAGTGGTTTGCGACGAACTTTTCGGGGTTTTGGATTTTGAAGCGGTGGCAAGAATGAGCGGCGCGGGCATAAAAGTCTTAGCGTCGTATCATTCGGATTGCGACGTGACCGACGCGATAAAAGGGATATTTTGTAATAGAGTGTTGTTATCGTCTAAACCGTGTCCCGGCCGCATAGTATCTATCATGCGTGGAACGGGCGCAGTGCGAGGATAGCGTGCCAAAAATAATATCGGGTATTTTGATAATCGTAGCTTCGTTTTTACTTGGCAGTTCGCTGTCGTACGCATATAGAAAACGAATAAAATTTCTGAACGATTTTTTGGAATTTATTGCGTTTAGCGAAGGTGAAGCACAAATTTATAAAAGAGAAATGAAAGTGATTATTAAAAAATTTGCGGAAGGATGCAGCGGGGAGTTTGCGCAATTTTTGGAAAACAGGTTTCTGGAAAAAGACAACACCGAAACGGATACGGAGGATAAACGTCAAGTAGAAGAATTTGTCGCAGGAATGGAAGAACTGGACAGTGCGTCGCAAAAAAACTTTATAGAGCTTTGCAAAACGCGTGCGGAAAAGAGTTTGGTTGAGGCGGAAGCGAACGAAAAGAGCAAGGGAGCCGTCTTGAAAAAACTTTTGCCGCTGGGTGGCGCGGCGCTATTTCTTATAATCGTATAAGTGAGGTTGCAGTGGGTATCGATATTATTTTTAAAATAGCCGGAATCGGCATAATAACGGCAGTTATAAACTACATTTTGGAAAAAAGTGACAAAAAAGAGATAGCGACGTTGGTTACACTGGCAGGATTGGTATTGGTTTTGACACTCGTTATCGATATGTTGGGCAACTTATTCGAAACTTTAAAAAGTATTTTTTATCTATACTGACGATGTCCGTATTTATTAAGATAATAGGTGTAGTTTTCGTAGCCGCGGTTGGTTTTAACGTCATAAAGCAAGCTAAGCCCGAATACGGACTTTTTATAATTATTGCGGCGGGAGCTGCGGTTATAATAATGCTTTCGGACAGTATAATCGGAGCAATCAACGCCTTTTCGGGAATTGCGGAAAAGAGCGGTATTAATAATTCGGTATTTTCTTCGGTTCTTAAAATTATCGGCGTGGGATATCTTACGGAATATTCTTCGTCGGTTTGCGAAGACGGCGGTTGCTCGTCTCTGGGACAAAAAATACAATTTGCTGGAAAAATAACAATTTTTATTATGGCGTTGCCTATTATTACGGGCATTATCGATGTTATAGGCGGTATTTTATGAAAAAACGCTTATTTTTAGTTATATTTTTTCTGGCTATTAGTTTCAGCGTTCCGCTCGGAAACGGCTATGCTTATGCGCAAGTTGAAGATGAAACGGAAGTTACGGAAAAAGAACTTGAAAATACGGCTAACGACACGTTGAATAATTTGGATTTAAGCGGGTACGAAGAACTATTGGATCTTTTAAAGGAATACAATGACGTAAGTTTAGCCGGTACGGTGCGGGATATAGTGTCGGATATTTTAAACGGCAATAACGATATCGACTTTTCGTATTTTTTAAAGTTGATAGCAAAATCCGCATTAGGCGAGGTGGGAAATGTCTTGCCGCAAATGCTGATTATAATCGTTATAGCGCTTCTTTACGGTGTTTTGAAAAGTTTGACTTCGGATTTTGCAAAGCCCGATACACAAAAAATAGTATATCTTGCCTGTTACGGTTTAATGTTGACGGTTATGGGTTACGTTACGGCCAAGTGTATCAATAACGCGATGCGAACCTTTGAGCTTGTAGAAAGATTTACCGACGGTTGTTTTCCGGTTTTAATTACACTGATCGCTGCCTTGGGTGGCAGCGCGAGCGCTACGGTATATCAGCCCCTTGTTATAATTTACGGAACGGTAATGATGAAACTCATCACCGTCGTGATAATGCCGTTTTTTTACGTAACCTTCGTTTTCGGTTTAATCGGGAATTTGAGCGACAATTTAAAACTAGATAAATTTTCGCAAACTGCGAAATCTGCGGCGCAATGGATACTCGGCATAGCTTTCGGGTTGTTTATCACACTTTTGACGTCTCAGGGAATAACCGGTGCGTCTTTTGACAGTTTGGCGGCAAAAGGCGCGAAATATATGCTTGCAGGCTCCGTCCCGATTATAGGTAATTATCTAAAAGACGGTTTTGACATAGTAGTGGCAGGTTGCATCGTTGTGAAAAACGCACTGGGACTATGCTCGGTATTTATTATAGTTGCGGCAACACTTATTCCGCTTATAAAGATAATTATCATATCGCTAAGCTTTAAATTGACGGCTGCGGTATTGGAACCCATTGGAGAAACGAAATTCGCTTCGTCGCTTTATGCGGTCGGCGAGAGCTTTAAGATATTAATTATGGCGGTATTATGCGCGTCCGTTTCCGTGCTTATTATGATTATGATGATTATCTATACTTGCAATTTCGGTGTGCTATGAAGACCTGGCTATTGAGCGTGAGCGCAGTGGTGCTATTGACCGTTTTGCTTGAACTTTTGATAAGCGAGGGGAAAATTAAAAAATACGTACGAGGGGTCGTGCGCTTGGCGTTAGTCGTAACCGTTTTAATGCCTATATTGAAATTTGTAAAAAGCGACGTAAGTTTCGATGTGGACGGCGGTTACGAACAAACTGCGGAAATCGTGGATAACGGTTTTTTAGATAGAATCGGTGAATTGCGGTATAAAAATTTGGAAAAAGATTTGGAAAAAGATTTGTATGAACTGGGAATAAACGGTGCTGACGTTAATATAAGTATTTACTATGGAGTGACGAAATCATTGGAAGTAGATTTTGTTACGGTAGATTTAACGCAAGCAGTCATAACCGAAAACGCGGGGAATATATTACTTACTGAAAGGATAAAACAAACGGTTGTGACGAGAATAAACGTATCAAAGGAGAAGATTATTGTCTATGGCGTTTAATGAGAGGTTAAAAAATTTTATAACCAGAATAAAAGCCGTTAAACATATAGAAATAATTATAGCAGTGATAGCAGTTGCACTTATGATACTGATATTCAGCGGCATAGGCGGCAAGAAAACGTCGCAAACCGGATCGACGACTACAAAAGGCAGCGAAACGGTAACTAACGCGGAAGTCGTTACGGTGTCGGATTGGGAGAATAGGTTGTCCAAAATTTTGTCGCAAATAGACGGAGTCGGAGAGACAAAGGTCATGATAACGGTAAAGAGCACCGCTGAGAAGATTACGGCAAAAACTGTTTCGACAAATACCAGCAGTTCGCAAAGCGGAAGCGGCAACGTTACAACGTCAACAAACACGACCGAATCGCCGGTAATAGTTTCCAACGGCGGGACGAGTGAACCGTACGTATTAAAGGAAATTATGCCCGAAGTTTTAGGTGTGATAGTTGTCGCCGAAGGTGCGGACAATGCTATAACTAAGCTTGCAATAATGCGGGCGGTGCAAACTGCGCTTCAAGTGAATGCGGCTTGCGTGGAAATATATCCGATGAAATAAAAAAAATCAATAAATAAAACAATATGGAGGCAGTTTTATGAAAGGTAAAGTGAAAAATATCAAGGTA
>CAYVEU010000154.1:0-5148 GCA_964450015.1 uncultured Christensenella sp.
TGGAGCTGGTAATCAGATTCGAACTGATGACCTGTTCATTACGAGTGAACCGCTCTACCGACTGAGCCATACCAGCGTCTATATATATTCTAACCTTAGTTTTTGAAAAAGTCCAGCAAATTATAGCACATATATAAAAATTATGTTATACTTATAACTAATCGGTGTAAAGAGAGGTTAATTATGTGCGGGATTATCGGCTACGTCGGCAATAAAAACGCGTCCGACGTCATACTGCAAGGATTAAAATATTTGGAATACAGAGGCTACGACAGCAGCGGAATTGCGGTTTTACATAATAATGAGATAAAGATTGTCAAAAAACAGGGCAGAATTGTAAAGTTGGAAGCGGAGCTTGCGGAAAATCCGTTGCTCGGGAATATCGCGATAGGGCATACGCGGTGGGCGACCCACGGGTGCCCCAGCGACGGCAACGCGCATCCGTTTATAAGTTCGCAGTCTCGTTTTGCGGTGGTTCATAACGGCATTATAGAAAATTATTTGGAAATCAAAGAGTTCCTTACTATGAAAGGAATAACTTGTTACAGTCAAACGGACAGCGAAGTCGTCGCGCACTTGGTGGAGTATCTCGATAAGGGAGATATCAAAAAGGCGATATTGGACGCCGTGGCGCAATTGAAGGGCGCGTTTGCTTTGGGGATTATTTCCGTGGATACGCCCGATACGATTTACGCAGTCAGGAAGGACAATCCGCTTATAGTAGGCAGGACGGACGACGAGGGCTTTATATGTTCGGATATAGGTAGCTTGCAAAAATTCTTAAACAAAGTCGTAGTTTTGGAAAACGGGCAAATGGCGGTAGTGAAAAAGGAGAGCATACAACTTTTTGACTTTGACGGCAACGCGCTTGACTGCGTTTATACGGAACTGTCGCCCGAAAGCGAAAGCATGCTTCATTCTTACGAGTGCTTTATGGATAAGGAGATGAACGAAATTCCGGACGCGTTGGATAGGGCAATCAAAAATTACCGCAGTACCCACGCGTTCGACAAGCTGGACAGAGAGTATCTCGGGCAAATTTCGAGGATAAATATCGTCGCTTGCGGAACGGCGTTGCACGCGGGGCTGTACGGAGAACGGTTGATAAAGAAGTATCTTCCCGATATAGACGTCTATTCCGAGCCGGCGAGCGAATTTCGTTACGACGACGTAAAGGTGGACGGAAAGACTTTGACGGTGACCATATCCCAAAGCGGAGAAACGGCGGACACTTTGACTTGTCAGCGAATGGTAAGAGAACGGGGCGGCAAGACGCTGACCATATGCAACGTGCAGACGTCGAGCATGGTTCATTCGGCGGATTTCAGGCTATTGACTTGCGCGGGGCAGGAAGTGGCGGTCGCGAGCACGAAAGTTTACAACTGCCAGTGCCTTATCTTTGCCGCGTTCGTCTTCGACTTGGCGCGCCTTAGGGGCACGATAACGGAAAGCGAATACGACAGATTGCAATCCGAAATGGAAAAACTGCCAAAGAAGGCGGCAGTAGCTTTAAAAACGAGAGAGTTCATTTCCGAATTCGGAAAGGAAAATTATCGCAGGAAAAGCGTTTTTTATCTCGGGCGCGGTATGGACTATTGCGTGGCGATGGAAGGCAGTCTAAAACTGAAAGAGATAAGTTATATCCATTGCGAGGCGTACGCCGCGGGCGAATTGAAGCACGGGACTTTGGCATTAATCGAAAAAGATATTTTGGCGGTTGCGCTTGCGACTCAAAAAGAGCTTATAGATAAAATTTATTCGAGTTTGGCGGAAGTGCGGACGCGCGGCGCGAGCATTATGGTTATTACGCCGTTTGCCGACAGTCCGCAGCTCAAAGAAATATCCGATTATCTTGTGGAAATTCCCGAAACGGACGCCGTATTATATCCTATTATAAGCGTAGTGCCCACGTTTTTGATGGCGTACCACATCGCAAGAGCCAAGGGCTGCGATATCGATAAGCCGAGAAATCTCGCCAAGAGCGTTACGGTGGAATAAATGAAGAAGTTTTCGGCGTTTGTGGTCAAATACCGAACGGTTATTATTATAGTAATTGCCGTGCTGCTTGTTTTGAGCATAGTAGGCACGGTATTTTTGATATTAAACGATAAAATCAACTCCGATATGTTGGTTTATCTGCCGCAAGGGACGTCCACGGGCGACGGGATTAAATTTTTAAAGGAAAAATTCGGGGTCGAGGGCGACGCGTTCGTAGTCGTCGAGGGTACGGAAAACGATACCGAATTGTCGCAAAGCGTCAATAAAATGCGCAGTGAAATCGACGGGATAACTACGTTTTTGTGGTACGGCGACGTCGAGATCATAGAATTTATGGCGAAATTCGCCCATATCGATGGGATTACAACGGACGAAGTAAAAGATTATTTAAGGCGACCTATCTTTGACGACGAGGGGAATATAACGGGTTACAACTACGTTTTATTGATACTGTTCGACTATTCGCCGTCAACGCAGGAGGCGTTTAACGTTCACAAGCAAATCAGAGCGGAACTCGGCGGGAATTTGGGACGGTCGGTGGCTATTTCGGGTATGACGGCTTTGGCGGACACCGTTATGACGGAGACAATGAAAGAAGTGCCGCTGTATCTTATATTCAGTTTGATAGTCGTATTGATTATTTTGTTTTTCTCGACAAGCAGTTACCTAGAACCGCTCGTCTTACTCGTAACCATGGGCGTGGCGGTGGTCGTAAATATGGGCAGCAACTATATTTTGCCGGAAGTCAGTATAATAAGTTTTGCCGCAAGCAGCGTGTTGCAGCTTGGGATAACTATGGACTACGCGATATTTTTATTGCATACGTACAGGGAAGAGCGGCTGCAATTTAATCCGATAGACGCCGCGACGCGGGCGCTGCCGAGGACGATAGTAAACATATTGGCGAGCGGGCTTACGACGGTAGGCGGCTTTGCCGCGCTGTATTTTATGCGCTTTACCATAGGCGCCGATCTTGCCAACGTCATAATAAAAGGCGTCGTTTTGAGTATAGTAACGGTAATAATTTTACAACCGTGCCTTATGGTCTTATTCGATAAAGCAATGTTGAAGACGTCGCACAAAACGCTCAAAGTCAACTTCGAACCCGTGGCAAGGGGGACGTTAAAGGGGCGGATAGTTATTATTATCGTCGCGGCGCTGCTTATCGTACCGGCGTTTATGGGGCAAAACAACGTAAAGATGAGTTATCTCAAAATTTACAAAGAGCCCGAAGAGCAAACCGCGCAGGAAAAACTTGCGGCGGAGCTTCAAAATCAGGTAATCGTCGCCGTACCTATCGAAACGAAAGAGGGGCGGCACAAGGACTTTATGGCGGAATTGAAAACCGATGAAAAAATCGATTCGGTTTTGGGCGCGTATTCTATTATAGATATACCCGAAGATAAGCTTATCGAGCTGGTGAATATGCCGCTAATAGCGGATATTGATATGGTACAAACGTTTTTTGCCGAGTGCGGAACAGCCGAAAATCCGATGCGCTATACTTTGTACCTTATCGGCATAAACGGCGACACCGAGGACGAGGCGGCGTTCGCGTGTCATGCGCATATTACCGAAACTCTCGATAAATATTTCGAAAACAGTTATCCGCTCGGGGTGTTGACGGGCGTTGCGGATATGGCGAAAGTCACTCCGTCGGATTTTTTAAGAGTAACTTTAATAAGTGCGGGGATAATACTTTTGGTGATGTGCTTGCTGTTGAAGTCCGTCAGAAAATCGTTTTTGATGGTTCTTCTTATCGAGCTTGCGATATGGGTAAATATCAGTATATCGACCGTGCTCGGAATGAAGGTCAATTTTATGATTTATATCATAATAAGCAGTATTCAGTTAGGGTGTACGGTCGATTATGCGATTTTATTAAATTCGCGTTTTGAAGAAGCCAAAAAGCAATTTTCGGACACCAAAACTGCGGTAATAAAGGCAACGGCGTCCGCGTTCCCCGCGATAACGACGAGCGCGTCGATAATAATGGCGGTGTGCCTTGCCATTTATTTCGTCAGCAAAAATCTACTTGTTAAAGAGATGGCGTATCTTATGACCCGCGGGGCGCTTATCAGCTATATACTGGTTATATTCGTATTGCCGTGCGTATTGTCTTTTTTCAAAAAATCGAGCGGCAAATACAAATTTTTACAGAAAAAGAAAAGTACCGAAGAAACTGCGCAGGGAGGAGAAAATGCTTAAAAAAGCGACCGAGTTTTTGTTGAAGTACCGTTACGTCGTGTTGGTGGTTATCGCCGTGATTTTGGCAATAGCAATCGTCGGCACGGTGTTTTTGGTGACGGACGGGAAAAAGATAAATTCCGATATGATGAGTTATCTTTCCGACGAATTCGACACGCGGACGGGGCTCAATTTTTTACAGGACAATTTCGGTATTCGCGGCGACGCGACGCTAGTAGTCAGGGGTAAGGCGGACGACGAAGAACTGAGGCAGTCGGTAGAGAATATAAAGAAAATCGACGGAATAAGCCAGCTTATATGGGTAGAGGACGCGTACACGCTTGCGGATATAAAAAGCGAACTGGAAAAAATCGATTTATCGAAAATAAACGAGATAAACTTCGAAGGTATTATCGCCACGTTGCGTGAAAACTCGTCTTACGCGTCGTTACTTAACGCTATGAACGTGGACGATTTGACTAAATTGGTCGGGATTGCCGATATGCAGATAAATACGGAAAGTTTGCAAAATTATCTCAAACGCCCGATAGAAGATAGCGACGAATACGACTACGTTATCGTGATAATGCAAAAATACGCTCCGTCGACCACCGAAGCTTACGCGCTTCTCGATAGCATAAAAGCGGAGTTTGCCGATAGGTCGATAGCGTCGTCCGGCATGACGGAAACCGCGCAGGTCCTTATGACGGATACCTTAAACGACTTGCCCAATTTTTTGATTTTCGCCGTTATCGCCGTTATCGTTATTTTGATTATAACTACGTCGAGCTTTATCGACCCGCTTATTATAATGTTTACTTTGGGCGTAAGCATATTGATAAGTATGGGCGTGAACTATCTGTATCCGTCCATAAGCGTAATAAGTTTTGCAACGAGCGCGGTTTTGCAGCTTGCGATAACCATGGACTATTCCATATTCTATATGCACGTCTATAAACGGAA
>CAYVEU010000155.1:0-5122 GCA_964450015.1 uncultured Christensenella sp.
ACCGCATCTCCCCAAAAAACTGCACGGCAGCGTTATAACTTACACTTATTCCGACAGCTTGTACGTTATAGAGTATAGAATAGGCGAGTCGCCTTCGGTTAAAATAAACGGGGAAAAGAGTGACAAAGGGGAAATTATTTTGCAAAGCGGAAAACGAGAGAGAATCGTAGTCGAAACTTAATCAAAACTATGCGCCGCCAAGTCATACCAATAAACTTGACTTAGGCGGCGAATAGCTATATTATTAAAGTATATTAATCGGCGTAAACTTTCGCACGAGCAAACTATAAACTATCGGCGGGGTGACAAGGAGAAAGAAAAATGATAGAAATAAACAACTTAACGAAACGCTATGCAAATTCTTCGGTTAAAGCCGTAGACGGCGTAAGCTTGAAGATAAAAAGCGGAGAAATATTCGGTTTTTTGGGACCGAACGGCGCAGGAAAATCCACTACGATAAAGTGCCTTACAGGTATTTTGCCTTTTGAAGAAGGGAATATTCGCATTTGCGGCTACGATTTGAAAGAAAATCCGATTGAAGCAAAAAAGAATTTAGGGTACGTCGCGGACGAACATATTCTTTACGACGCACTTACGGGTTTACAATACATAAATTTTATAGCCGACGTCTACGGCGTTGGAATTGAAGAACGCAAGGAAAGAATCGAAAAGTATGCGGAACTTTTCGAAATGAGTGAGAAATTAGACGAAAAAATAAATTCTTATTCGCACGGAATGAAGCAAAAGATAAGCGTGATTGCCGCGCTTGTGCATCAGCCCGACGTGTGGGTTTTGGACGAACCGCTGACAGGGCTGGACCCGAAATCAAGTTATCAATTAAAGCAGCTTATGATAGAGCATGCCGCCGCCGGCAAGTGCGTTTTCTTTTCCTCTCACGTTTTGGAAGTCGTGGAAAAGTTGTGCACGAAAGTAGGCATAATCAATAAGGGAAAAATGGTAACGGTTTGTGATATAAAAGACTTGCAAGACAAGCGTAGTGACCTGAGTTTGGAAGAATTTTTCCTGAGCTTGACCGGTGTGAAGGAGAGCGGTGATGACTCAAACTTTTAAAAGTTATTTTATTTTATTAAAGACCTGTCTGCGAGCTAATTTCGGGATATTGACTCGTGGGAATAAGGAAAAAAACAGTGCAAACAGCGAAATAGCCAAAGATAATAAGGCAAAAGCGAGTAAAGTATTCGGCGCAATAGGAATGGGTATATGCGTCCTTCTGCTTGTTATATCGCTAATTACTATGGTGGCTACGCTAACCGGCGGCGTAATACAACAGAATATGCAAAAGGAACTGCTATCCGTCGTTCTTTTTGCAGTACAATTACTCATACTGTTTTTCGGCGGTATTGCTACTTTGAACTATTTGTATTTCAGCAAAGATAATCAGCTACTTAGTTCGTTACCGATTAAAACAGGTGTGGTTTTTTCCGTTAAATTCACTATGGCGTATCTAAGCGAGCTTATAATAAGCGCGGTATTTACGTTGCCAATATTATTTACGTTCGGCATAACGAGTGCTATACTCGGATACTCCGTAGGCGCAGGTTTCTATATTTTGGCGGTTTTGTCTGTATTTTTATTGCCTATACTGCCGTTGCTTTTAATCAGTCTATTGTCCGTTCCCTTGATGTACATAATATCGTTTTTAAAGAAAAGGAACGTCGCAAAAGCAATAGTCAGCATAGTTTTTGCGTTGCTTTTGATTGGCGTTTATTTCGCATTTATGATGATGTCAATGTCCACGGGCGATGCAGTCGGAGACGGAGAGGTCGCAAGCGACCTAATTCTCAACGACCGTATGGTGAGCTTACTGGGCGGCGGTGCAAAAGTCGGGATACTTAACATTTGCTTCGTCAAAGCTTTGGTCGGCGAAAACGCATTCGTCAACTTTATAATTTATTTTGCGGGACTTGTCGGAATATTCGCTATATCCGTCATTTTAAGTTCTCTTTTCTACCGTAGAGGCCTAGCTGTTCTTATGGAAGAGGGCTCGGGTTCGAAGCATAAAAAGAAAAATAAGAAATCAAACCGTGCCGTTGCGTACAGTTTTAGAAAGAGTTTCTTTATTAAGGATTTGAAAACTATTTTAGGTACGACTCAACTTTTGGTTGGTATGATTATAGGTATCATATTTGCTCCGCTGCTGGTAGTATTTTTCGGCGGGTCGATAATGGGCGGAATCGAACTGGAAGAAGGCGAGGTCTTTACCGTCGTCAACGAACTGTTTTCGGTTGGTTTTGTCACATACGTCGTTGCGGTTATGGGGGCGTCGACCAACTCCTTTGCAATGAACGCATTTTCTATGGAGCAAAAGAACTTTGCCGTTTTGAAAACCTTGCCGATTATGCCGAAGGACGTCGTTATATCTAAGCTTATAATTTCTAACGTAAGTCCGTTGCTTATGTCGCTTTTTGCCGCAATAGCTTATATCGCAACCAGCCGTTTTCACAACGTATTAATCGGATTTTTGCTCTTTATAGCGTTGGCAATAACCGGTGTGGCTACGTCTTCGCTTTCGCTGTATTACGACTTAAAAAGTCCGAAATTCAACTTTAATAATATAACGGAACTGACGAAGAACAATAAAAAAGCATTAAAACCGATGCTTGTAAATCTAGGTGTGGGATTCGTTTACTTTATATTAGGTATAGTATTGTCCTTTACGGGACTGAAAGCCGTACCCGCATATGCAATCTTTTTTACGGTTACGATATTAATTTCCGGTTTGCAAGCGTTTTTATGTTTGAAAAAGTTGTTTGACAGTACGGATAGACGATTTGAAGAGATAGAGGTATAGCATGAGAAAAATGGCGTTGGACGTAGGTGACGTGAGAATAGGTATTGCAACCAGCGACCCTATGGGGATTATCGCGGGAGCGGGCGAGACGTACAAAAGGACGAACACCGACAAGGATTTCGAATATTTTGCGGCGTACGCAAAAGAACGACAGTGTGATACGATAGTTATAGGCTTACCTCTCAATATGGACGGAACCGCAGGGGATCGTGTGACAAAAACGCGGGAATTTGCACAAAAACTTGCGGACTACACTGATTTAAAAATCGTTTTTCAGGACGAGAGGCTCTCTACGGTAAGCGCGGAAAAAATGCTCATTGAAAGCGGAGTCAGACGTGAAAAACGCAAAAATGTAGTAGATAAAGTCGCTGCGACGATAATTTTACAAAGCTATTTGGATAGAATAAACAGGTAACAACTAAAAGGAGATAAAGAAATGAAAGATCAAAAAACGTATTTTGACGAAAACGAAGAATTCGTAACTTTAACTTTCGACGACGGCTCGGAAGAAGTTTTCGAATTGATTGCCGAACTTGACTACGAGGGCAAGTGGTATTCGTACTTAGTACCCCAAGAACCGAGCGACGATTTTGCCGACGACGAAGTGCTTATTTACGAAATAGGCGAGGACGAGGACGGTAACGAAGTGTTTTTGCCTATCGACGACGACGAACTTTTGGATAAACTTGCCGAGATGCTCAATAAAGAACTCGAAGATTCGGAAGACTAAGCGCGATTGCTTAGCAAATATATAGATAATTTTAATAAAATTATTGATAAAACAATGAAAAAGCGTTTGCAAAAGCGCAAAGACTATGTTATTATGTTAAAGAAATTACGAACCGATACCGAGAGGGGATTGTTGCCGATTTGGATTGTCACCCTTGATGACGGTCGGGGAGAAACAAACAAGGAGGTTTTTAAATGTCTGTAATTTCAATGAAACAACTTTTGGAAGCGGGCGTACATTTCGGTCATTTGACTAAAAAATGGAACCCTAAAATGAAGAAGTATATCTTCGACGCGCGTAACGACGTGCATATCATCAACCTTGAACAAACGGTTGAAGCAGTCGAGGCGGCGTATGCTTTTATCAGAGACGTAGCGGCAAGCGGTAAATCCGTTTTGTTCGTCGGTAAGAAAAAGCAAGCAAAGGAAGCTATACAGCAAGAAGCTACCCGTTGCGGTATGTTCTACATGAATCAACGTTGGTTGGGCGGAACTTTGACTAATTTCGCTACCATTCGTACTCGTATCGACAAGCTCAACAAGTTGAACCAAATGGAAATAATCGGAGAGTTCGATTTGCTTCCTAAAAAAGAGGTAATCAAACTCAAAGCCGAACGCGACAATTTGGAACTCAATTTGGGCGGTATAAAGAATATGCGCGAACTTCCGGGCGCGCTGTTCGTAGTTGACTTGAAAGTAGAGCATCTTGCGGTTAAGGAAGCAAGAAGCTTGGGTATCCCCATAGTAGGCTTGGTTGATACAAACTGCGATCCCGAAGAAGTCGATTATCCGATTCCAGGAAACGACGACGCTATTCGCGCTATCAAATTAATAGCGAGCGTTATCGCAAACGCGGTAGTCGAAGCAAAGGAAGGCAAGCAGGAAGAAGTCGAAGAAAGCACTGCTGACGCGACGACCGAAGACGCTGAATAATTTAGGAGGTTATTATGGCATTTACAGCAAAAGACGTACAAGATTTGCGCGCAAGAACCGGTGTAGGTATGATGGATTGTAAAAAGGCTCTCGCAGCGACCGACGGAGATATGGACAAAGCTATCGAGTATCTCAGAGAAAAGGGAATGGCTACTGCGGCGAAAAAAGCGAGTAGAATTGCCAGCGAAGGTATCGTCGACAGCTATATTCATATGGGCGGTAAAGTCGGCGTGCTCCTCGAAGTAAACTGCGAAACGGACTTCGTTGCTCGCGGCGACGCATTCAAGTCGTTCGTTCACGACGTAGCATTGCAAATTGCGGCGGCAAAGCCGACTTACGTAAGAATAGAGGACGTTCCCGTTGCGGAAGTTGAGCATGAAAAGGAAATTTTCAAAGCGCAAGCGCTCAACGAACCGAAGCCGAAGCCTTTAAACGTTATCGAAAAGATGGTTGAAGGCAGGGTTAAGAAGTTCTATAAGGACGTTTGCTTGCTTGAACAAGATTTCGTTAAGGACTCTTCAAAAACCATTACTCAGTTGCTGAATGAAACTATCAGCGCGATTGGCGAGAAGATAACTATCAGACGCTTTGTGAGATTTGAGATGGGCGAAGGGTTGGAAAAGAAAGTTGACAATTTTGCCGAAGAGA
>CAYVEU010000156.1:0-5107 GCA_964450015.1 uncultured Christensenella sp.
GGGAGAAGAAATGAATTTAAAGAAATTGGAAGCATACGGGTTTAAGTCGTTTGCCGATAAATTGACTTTGACTTTTAATTCGGGCGTTACTTGTATCGTCGGTCCTAACGGCTGCGGAAAAAGTAATGTCAGCGACGCAATTAGGTGGGTTTTGGGTGAACAGAGTCCTAAAAATTTGCGCGGCAAGAATATGCAAGAGGTTATTTTTAACGGCACTGCAAACCGTAAGGCTTTGGGTTACTGCGAGGTTTCGCTCTATTTTGACAACTCGCAAAGGACGTACGCCGTCGACAGCGACGAAGTTATCATCAAGAGAAAACTGTACAGAAGCGGTGACAGCGAATATTATATCAACAACGACCCGTGCCGTCTTAGAGATATTCTCGATTTGTTTAGGGATACCGGTATCGGCAAAGACGGATATTCGGTAGTCGGACAGGGCAAAATCGACAGCTTTTTGAGCGCGAAGCCAGAGGACAGGCGGCAGATATTCGAGGAAGCGGCGGGGATAAGCAAGCACCGCGCAAGACGCGCCGAAGCGCAACGCAAACTCGACAGGACGAGCGATCAGCTTTTGAGGGTAAAGGACGAGTTGTCGTTTTACGAGGGCGTTATGCGCCCGTTGGAAGAGCAGGCAAAGGAAGCGTTGAAGGCGAGAGAGCTCAAAGAACAACTTAAATACAACGAAATCAACCATTTCGTGTATATAACAGAGCATAATGCGGAAGAGAGAAGCAAAATTCTCGCACGGCTAGAACAGGCTACTCGCAGTCTCGTCGACGCAGAAAGGGACGCGGCGCGGCTCGAAGGCGAATTTGCCAAGAATCAAGAGGACGCAAAGAACTGGGACGGCGAGTATAAGCGGCTCAGCGACGAGAAATTGACCGTTAGTATAAGAATCAGCAATAAAAACGGCAAAAACGATTTAAATTTGCAAAAATTGGAGCAAATTAAGTCGGAACTTAGCCGATTGGAAGGCGAAATTTCGCAAAAGAGCGCGGCAATACACGACCATACGGCGAGTAGAGAGGCGAATATCCGCGAGCGCGAAACGGTTTTTATCGACATAAGAAACGCAAAACAGGCGGAAGAGGAAATCAATAAGCGGGTTGCCGAACTCGAAGAAGCCGTCAGCTGGCAGCGCAAGGAAATCGACGTTACCAACGAAATGCGCATCAGCTCCGCCGACCGAATGGGACAAATAAGCAGCGATATATCCAAAGTAAAAACGGAAATCGGGCTTTTGGAGAAGCGGTTGGAGGAAAACACGGAAGAACTTGGCGATAAACGCCGTGAATTTAAAGAAAATGAGAAAAAGTTGGCGGATTGCAGTGCGGAAATAGAGAGATTGCAAGCCGATAGAGCGGAAAAAAAGGCGTTCAAAAAGGACGTGGACGATCAGTACGGCGAAAAGTACGATTCCGTCGAGGATACGCAGGACAGATTTGGCGAGATAAAAGCCACGATTGCCAACTTGACTACGCGTATAGAGATGCTCGAACAAAGCAAAAACAGTTACGGCAATTTCGACGGCGCGGTCAGGTTCCTTATGAACAGCAAAGATCCCAGCGTCAAAGAGAAAATTTTGGGAGTTGTCGGGACGGCTATTTCCACTGCGCCGCAGTTTTCCACTGCAATCGAAGTTGCGCTGGGCGGGAATATCAACAATATGATTACCGCGGACCAAAGAGATACCAGTTTTCTTATAGATTATCTCAATCACAACCGTGGCGGCAGAGGCACGTTCCTTCCGCTTACCGCGATGCGTCCCAGACCGCTCGAAGAAAGATATTTGGAAGCGTTGGATACCGACGGTTGTTACGGTATAGCGGCGGATTTGGTCAAATACGAACGCCGTTTCCGTCCCGCGATAGAAACTTTGCTCGGGCGCGTAGTCGTCGTAGATACCAAAGAAACGGCTATTAAAATGGCGCAAAGGTACAGCAACGCTTTTAGGATAGTCACGTTAGACGGCGCGCATTACGCTATTAACGGCGCGGTCAGCGGCGGACAGCAGTCGGGTCGCGACAGCGGCACTTTAAGAGTGGAAGCGGATATTGTCGAGGCAAAGCGAAAGCTGGCGGCAAAACAGCGCGACTTAGAGGTTATCGTTGCCGAGATGAACGAGGGCAAAGCCGCGTTGAAGGAAATGGAAACGACCAGCAGGGTTTTAAGCGAAATTATTGCGAAAATCGAAAAGGATATTGCCGCCGCCGAGAAAAATCACGAGTATCTAAACAGGGAAGCCGCGCGTTTAAAGGCGGAAACGGAAAGACTGAGCGAATTAGTCAATTCGGATAAAAAGGAAATTTCGTATAAGCAAGCCGCGTTGGCGAGCGTCAGCGAACAAGAGGGCTCGACCAGCAGCAAGCGCGTCGATATAAACGAGCAGCTAACCAGATTGTCGGTGGAATTGAAAGAAAGGGAGCGCGAACGTGACGCCGCTATTGCCGAAAGAGCCGAGATCATTCTCAAACTCCGGCAGTTGGACAATAAATTGACCGAAATGGAGAAGAATATCGACCTTGCGGCAAGGAATATCGAACGCCTCAATTTGGAAATTCTCGACGGACAGTCGCGCATGAGAGTATTGGAAGCCGAGGCTGCGCGAGTCACCGAGGAGCTGGAACGGATAGCGGCGGAGCAAAGCGACGACGAGGAACTTAAAGCGATACAGGAAGCGTTAAACAATCTCGAACAGCTCAAATGGGAAATCGAGAAGCGTCAAAACTCTTTGCACTACGAGGAAAAGCGTACGGCGGCGTTGATTAAAGACCAGTCGGCGAGAAAGGCAAAGGCAGAGGGCGATTTGGAGCGTATCGAAACGGAAATGCGGCAAGTCGGCGAAAAGGTCCACGAGGAATACGGGCTGGACTACGACGCGGCGGCGGAATTAAAGGACGTCGATTATGACGACGAGAGAGGCGTGCAAAGCGTCAAACTGTTGCGCCGCGAACTTGCGAAAATGGGCGACATCAACGAAAAAGCCGTCGAGGATTTGGCGGAGAAGAACGCCGCGTACCAAGAAAAGAAAGTACATTATGACGATCTTACCGAGGCGATAGCGTCGTTGGAGACCACTATCAAAGATTTGACGTCGGACATGGAAAAGCGGTTTGCCGAGAGCTTTGCTCAAATAAAAATAAACTTTGCCGAAGTATTTACCGAGTTGTTCGGCGGCGGCAGGGGTATGTTGGAACTCGAACTTTCCAAGGATATGAGCGTTTTGGACGCGGGTATAGAAATCAGCGCGGAACCGCCCGGGAAAAGATTGCAAAATATCGACCTTCTCAGCGGCGGTGAAAGGGCAATGACCGCAATCGCATTGATATTTGCCATAATCAAATTGCACCCGATGCCGTTCTGCGTTTTGGACGAGGTCGACGCGCCGTTGGACGACGCAAACGCCGATACCTACGCAACGTATCTTAAAAAGTTTTCGAAAGATACGCAGTTTATTATCGTTTCGCACCGCAAGCCGACTATGGAACGTGCGGACGAACTGTATGGCATAACGATGCAGGAAAAGGGCGTATCCAAGTTTTTCAGCGTGAAACTGAGCGAAGCGCTGGCGTTGGCAAAACAATAAACCGTGCCAATTTACAAAGTCGAATAAAAGCAAGTTAAGCGTAGCGTCGGCAACAAATAAGCCAAAAATAAGACTTTTAAAGGAGAATAAAAATGGGCATATTCGATAAAATCAAGCAGGGACTCAAAAAGACGAAAGAGAGCATATCGAAAAAGATATTCGAAGCGTTCAAAGCAAAGGCTCTTGACGATGATTTCTATGACGAGCTCGAAGTCGCTTTGATTTCGTCGGATATGGGCGTGGTTGCTGCCGAGCAGATTATAGAGGACTTGAAGCAAGTGGTTTTCGAAAAAAAGATTACCGCGCCGGAAAAAGCCAAGGGCGAATTGAAACAAATCCTTGTTGACAGTATCGACTACGAAGTACCGGAATACGAATATCCGCTTGTTATTTTAGTGGCAGGTATCAACGGGGTCGGCAAGACGACTGCGGTCGGTAAACTTGCCAATTATTTCAAGAGCATAGGGAAATCGGTAGTCATTGCCGCCGCCGATACGTTTAGGGCGGCTGCGAGCGAACAGCTTGAAGTATGGGCGGAGCGCGCAGGCGTGCGTATCGTCAAACATTCGGAGGGGAGCGACCCTGCCGCCGTGGTTTTCGACGCAATTTCCAGTCAAAAGGCAAAGAATACCGACGTCGTGCTTGTGGATACGGCGGGAAGACTTCACAATAAAAAGAACCTCATGGAAGAATTGAAGAAGATAAACCGCGTAATCGAAAGAGAACTGCCCGATTGCGACCGTCGTAACTATATCGTTCTCGACGCTACGACCGGACAAAACGCGGTAACGCAAGTCAAAATCTTCGACGAGGCAATCGACGTGGACGGCATAATACTGACCAAGCTTGACGGCACGGCAAAGGGCGGCGTGGTTATGGCAATATCCGCCGAATACGAAATGCCCGTCGTGTACGTCGGAGTCGGTGAAAAAATAGACGACTTGTTACCGTTCAACGCCGAGGAGTTCGTGGAAGCTATACTGGGATAACGTACGGCACATAATTAAGGCTGAAATGGAAGAATTATTCGAGTTTTTTGCGGAAATATTCGTAGAATTGTACGTCGGACTTTTTGCGGAACTTGTTCCCGAAAGGAAATTCAAAAAATGGCAGACGGTGTTGCTTAAAATTATTTGCACGCTTATTAGTATCGGGTCGTTAGTGCTTGCGGTCGGCGGCGTTGTTTTGATAGTTGAAAAAATAAACCTTGCGGCAGGGATAGCCATGCTCGCAGTCGGAGCGGTCATTATTCTTACGCATATAATCGCGTTTTTAGTCGTCGCTGTTAAGGAACAAAAGCGTTTAAAACAGCAAAAATCAGATATAAAGGAGGAAGAAAGTGACCGATAATTGCTTTTTGGAAAAATTTATAAATATTACGGCGGATATGGGAATTACCGTCCGTCCGATGATGGGCGAGTACGTCGTCTACTATCTCGGTAAGGTGATAGGCGGGCTGTACGATAACAGATTTTTGGTTAAGGTAACGGAAGGGTCGAAAAGAATTTTAAAGGACGG
>CAYVEU010000157.1:0-4904 GCA_964450015.1 uncultured Christensenella sp.
TTCACTCGACGGGAAGTTCCGTAAAGCGAATGTCTTTTATGCCGGCGGCTTCTATGCCCCGGGGAATGGCGGCGATGCCGGAAAGGGTGGAAATTCGCTTTCAGGTATAATTTATAGTAATGAATCATGGGAAAAAGACGTTGGAGATGTGGGGGGACACGGAGATGTCGGACCGGGCGGAAGCGCAGACTATACGCCAGGCGCTGTATCAGTATCGCCGGGCAACGAAGGCCACGAAAGTAGCGATGGGGAGAAAGATGATAGTTACTTTTATGAAATCGTAAGAGCGATAACTTTGGCATAATTATTTACTCATGGTAAAATATTATGCCTAAGATATTATATATGCTGTCTTTATAACCTCATTCAAATGATATATTATTGGTGGCAAATGAGTAACGTATTTTATATCAAAATACTTTCACTCATTTTTTCCGCCAGTCTTTCGTTGGTTTTGTAGTAGCTTACCAAAGTTCCTATATCAGACCAGTAGGCGTAATCGACGTAGGCGTGGACGTCGCCTATAAGACGGGGGATAAGCTGTTTGCCGAAGTCGTAGAAGCCGTCGGGTATCATATTCAAAACTTCTTTGTTTATTATATAAATTCCCGTGTTAATAAGGGACGGTTTGACGTCCTCTGGCTTTTCGATAAAGGCGGTTACTCTGTGGTCGATATCCGTTTCGAGAACGCCAAGTCCGACGGGGTAACGGTGCGGTTGCGCGATAAGAGTAAAGCGGCTGTTTTTTAGTTTATGGAAGTAGAAAGCTTTGGATAAATCTATCTCGGTATAGCAGTCGCCCGATATGACTAAGAAATCGTCCGACACGAAGTTTTGGGTGCTTTTAACGCTCCCTGCGGTGCCCAAAGGCTTATCTTCGATAAAATAGGTTATATTTACGCCCCAAGCTTGTCCGTTCCCGAAATAGCTTATTATCGATTCGGGCATATAGCCTAAGGTGACGGCAATATCGGTTATTCCGTGCTTTTTTAAAAGCTCGATCGTATATTCCATAACGGGCTTGTCGATTAGTTTTATCATGGGCTTGGGAAGGTCTTTGGTTAGTGGCATAAGACGCGTGCCTTTTCCGCCCGCCATTATAACTGCTTTCATAAATTAAATCTCCTTAGTGTGTAGTTTTCCCCAAAAGTGCGAATATATTCGCGTTAAAAATCAATTTTATTCAATATTACCGTTAAAAAATCTTGTTTATTGACTAACATTATTGTATAATGTCTATTAATTAATAGAAAAAATTACCAAATTATTCTTTGAATACCCGCAAAGAGGAAAATTAGTAAGAGGTGAAATTTTGGCTAAGAGGATAAAAATAGGCTTTCTCGGCGGTATCGGCGAGATAGGCAAAAATATGACGTTTATAGAGTACGGAGACGATATTATAGTCGTAGACGCGGGACTCAGCTTTCCCAATCCCGAGGAGAGCCCCGGTATCGACTTCGTTATTCCCGACTACACTTATTTGAAAACCAACGCGGCAAAGGTCAAGGCGCTGTTTGTAACGCACGGACACGAGGACCATATCGGAGCGATTCCGTTTTTGTTAAAAGATATCAACTTGCCGGTCTACGGCAGTGCGCTTGCACTGGGGCTTTTGCAAAACAAACTGACCGAAGAAAAGATAAAAAAACCCAAGCTTCACACGGTGAACGACAGGGAAGTGGTAACCGCAGGGAAATTCAGCGTTGAGTTCGTACGCGTAACCCATTCGATTGCAGGGTCGTACGCGCTTAGCATAACAACGCCAAAGGGCATAATTTTTATGACGGGCGACTTCAAAATCGACCATACGCCGATTGACGGCAAGACTACCGACCTTGCGCGAATTTCCGAGATAGGGTCCAAGGGCGTCCTTTTACTCATGATGGACAGCACGAACGTGGAAAGAAGCGGTTACAGTATGAGCGAAAAGAACGTCTACCGCGCATTGGAAGAACAGTTCGATTTAAACAAGGACAAGCGCATAATAGTAGCTACTTTCGCAAGCAATATCCACAGAGTTCAGCAAATTATAAACTGCGCGGTCAAGCACAACCGCCGCGTGGCGTTCTCGGGTCGGAGTATGATAAAAATCGCCGATATAGCAAGAACGCTGGGCGAACTTAAATACGACGACGACACCGTAGTCGACATTGAAAAAATAAGCAAAGTTCCTTACGACAGACTGTGCATAATTTCGACGGGGACCCAAGGCGAGCCGACGAGCGCGTTGACGCGCATGAGCAACGACGATTTCAAAAAGGTCACGATAAGCGACCTTGACACGGTTTTGCTCAGTTCGTCCACAATCCCCGGCAACGAGCGCCTTATTTACAACGTAATCAATAAATTATGCCAAAAGGGCGCGAACGTAGTCTATCAGGCTTTGAGCGACATTCACGTTTCGGGGCATGCGTGCAAAGAGGAATTAAAGCTGATGTTCAGTCTTTTGAAGCCTACCTACTTTATTCCCGTGCACGGCGAGTACCGTCACCAAAAAATGCACAAGGAGCTTGCTATGGAGATGGGCATACCCGAAGCGAATATCGTAATTCCGCTTTTGGGGCAGGTAATAGAAGTGGATAAGTCGGGACTCAGAAAGGGCAACAACGTGCCCGCGGGTTCGACTATGCTCGACGGAAGCGGGGTGACGGAGAATACCGCAATGCTTTTACGCGACCGCAAGCTTTTGGGCGTGGACGGCATTTTGATAGCGATAGTCAGTCAGGAGCTTGACGACGATAACCAGCCGATACCGCCGATAATCATTACGCGCGGCATAAACGTCAACGAGGCGTTCAACGAGGAACTGAAAAACGACATAATAGTCGAACTGGTTCACGGTACGTTCAGCGAAATGGACTTGGACGGCAGTAAGCAGTACCTAAGAAAAATGCTTGCTAGAAAATTACAAGCGAAGCTGAAAAAGCGTCCGATGGTTATCCCCATAATAATGAACTGATGCCCGACGTTAAGAAGTTTATAGACGAATTGCGCGTTACCGCGCGGGAAAAGTTTATTCCCGTTATGCGCGAGAAAACGACGGAGCTTTTGGCGCGGCTGACCGCTACGCTTCGTCCCGAAACTTGTTTGGAAATAGGCACTTGCTTAGGGGTGAGCGGAATAACAGTGTTATCTAACGGCGGCAAACGCCTTACGACCGTGGAAATAGACGGCGAAAGATTGTATGAAGCGGAGAAAAATTTCACCGCGTGCGGGGTAAGGAGCCGCGTCGAGCTTATCGAAGGGGATTGTTTCGAACAGCTGAAATTTCTTGCTGACAACCGTTACGACCTTATAGTCTTAGACGGACCCAAAGGGCATTACGACGCGCTTTATCGTCAACTTATGCCGATGTTAAATATCGGCGGCGTGCTTTTTGCAGACGATATAGACTTTTACGGACTGACAGCGGGCGACGGGAAACCTTTACACAAGCACCGCACGATAGTCGGTGGCATGCGAGAGTTTATAAGGCTTGCTAAGACCGACGAAAACGTCAAAGCGGAGTTTTATGACGTAGAAGACGGGGTGGCGGTAATTACGAAACTGACCGATTCGAAAACGGAGAATTGAGGCAATGAATAGTAGTATAGAATTACTTGCCCCCGCGGGGGATATGAATAAATTGCTTACCGCGTTGCATTTCGGTGCGGACGCGGTGTACTTTGCCGGTAAAAAATTCGGATTAAGGGCATACGCGAGCAATTTTGACAACGAAGGAATTATAAGCGCAGTAAACGCCGTTCACGAGCGCGGCAAAAAGGCTTACGTTACAGTCAATATATTCGCTTCCAACTCCGATTTCGGGGAATTGGCAGACTATCTTCGGTTTTTACAAGAGGTTGGCGTAGACGGGATAATAGTCAGCGATTCGGGCGTGTTTTCTTTGGCGCGCAAGGTTGCGCCGCAACTGGAATTACATATATCCACGCAGGCAAATATAACCAATAAATACGCGGCGGCTTTTTGGAAGGACGAGGGCGCAAAACGGATAGTTCTTGCAAGGGAACTTAACTTGTCGCAAATAAGGGAGATTGCCGATTATTTAGGTGGGAGCGCGGAGCTCGAAGCGTTCGTTCACGGAGCGATGTGTATTTCGTACAGCGGCAGGTGTTTGCTAAGCTCGTATTTAACCGACCGAGACAGTAACCGCGGCGAATGCGTGCAAGCGTGCAGGTGGGAATACGTTCTTGCCGAAAAGAGCCGGACGGGCAATCCGCTCTCTTTACTCGAAGACGAACGTGGTAGCTATATCTTAAATTCCCGCGATATGAACACCATGCCTATACTCGACAAGATCATCGACGCGGGCGTAACGAGCCTTAAAATAGAGGGGCGGATGAAATCGGAGTATTACGTCGGTTGCGTTGTAAACGCATACCGTAAGCGCTTGGATGGGATAATAAACGGCGCTCCTTACGACGAAGCGCTCAACGACGAATTATACAAGGTAAACCATAGAGAGTATTATACGGGCTTTTACGAAAGCGAGGCTACGCAATGCTATAAAACGAGCAAGCCGATAAACGACTGGGCGTATGCAGCCTGCGTCTTAGGCTACGACATGGAGAAGAAGCTTTTATGCGTGGAAATGCGCAACAGGTTTAAAAGAGGCGACGTTCTCGAAGCGGTGGGCGCAAACGGATTTTACGAGATAAAAGCGGATAGGATTTTCGACGAAAACGGAAACGATGTAGAAGACTGTAAACTGGTTCAGCAAAAATTATTTATTTCTACCGATACCGAATTGCAAAAGTATGATATACTGAGAATAAGGAGCGCACAGGGAGGTTCTAATGCAAAATAAAAAGACGTTGCTGTTTTTTACCGACAGATACAATACCGCGGTGGCGGAGAACGTAATAAAAGAATATTCGGGCGACAATAGCGTTTTGGGAATAGTC
>CAYVEU010000158.1:0-4872 GCA_964450015.1 uncultured Christensenella sp.
TGATTATACCCATTATGCCCAAAACAAGCAACGCCGCGCTGTAAACGCCCGCTATAACGCTGAACAGCGTATGCAGCGGCGCAATCATCGTCAGCAATCCGAATAGGACGTTTCCGCCGATTGCCAACAATAACAGCGCCAGTCCTTGGTTTGCGTGCAGCTTCGCTTCCTCATCGTTTTTATAGACGAGAATCGGCAAAAAGAAAAGGATGCCCCAAATATAGCAAAGAGAAAACAGTATTTTCCTCATAAGCTTATCGTCGGAAGTGTTTTTGTCCGAAGTTTCCTTTGGCGTAGGCTCTTCCGCCATTACAGCCGCTTCCGTCGACGCGGCAGTTTCCGTAGCGGTTGCCTCATTGGCGGTCGTTTCGGTTTCAGTCGTTTCGTTCGACGTCGTTTCGTTGGTGATATTCTTTTCTTCTTCCATCTCTACCTCTTTATATTATTATGCGCATTAATTTTGTTCAGTCAACGTTAAATTCGCTTTTTTTGCCGCCCGCTTGTCAAGAAATTTATCTATCTTCGCCCTAACCTTATTCGTTGCCTGTACCACTATTATAAACCAGGGCAACGTCAAAACGCAAATAATTATAATAGCTTGCGTCATTTTCGTGGTTATCGGCGCCGAGAGTCCGAACAACTCTTGCAAATTCAAAAATTGCAAATTAACAAAGAAGCACCCGACGAATATGACTACCATAGCGACGCACAATAGAACGTGGATAACGTTGTACGGGATACACACCTTAAACAAATATATAAAGCCTACGAACGTCGTAACGATAATATACATTATTTGCGCCTGTCTTTCGGTTATATCGGGCATGAATTCCACCCTTGTTATCAACACCGCAACAACTGCGGTAACGACCATTATCGCGCCCGGAAACGCCGAGGACAAAACCTTTGGCAAAAATCGTCCCTTTACCCTGTCGTTGTTAGGTTCGAGCGCAAGAATAAACGACGGTATACCGATAGTAACCATTCCCATAAGCGTAAGCTGTTTAGGTTCGAACGGCAAGTCGTACGGCACGATAAGGAATATGAGCGCCAACAGGAAATTATAGATAGTTTTGACCAAAAACAGCGACGCCGAGCGTTCGAGGTTGTTGATAGACCTGCGCCCTTCCGCAACTACTTTGGGGAGGGACGCAAAATTGCTGTCGAGCAAAACCAAACTGGAAACGTTCTTTGCCGCGTCCGAACCCGAAGCCATGGCGATAGAGCAATCCGCTTCTTTCAAGGCAAGAACGTCGTTTACGCCGTCGCCCGTCATTGCTACGGTATGCCCTTTGGCTTTCAGCGCCTTGACAAGCCCCAACTTTTGATCGGGCAACACGCGCCCGAATATCGTATACTTTTCCGCAACTTCGCTTAAATCCGCGCCTTCTTCCAAAGTGCTCATATCAATGTAATTTTCACAGTCGCTCAGTCCTGCGCGCATAGCCACGGCCTTGACCGTCATCGGGTTGTCACCCGATATAATCTTTATATTTACGTCCTGTTCGCGGAAAAATTTTAACGTAGCGGGCGCTTCGTCCCTTATCTTGTCGGTTAAAAAGATGTACCCTTCAAACCGCAAAGCTTTTGGCAGGGCTTGTCCGACAAACTTGTTTTTCGACGAAGCCATAACGAGCACGCGGTACCCCTTTGCCGCCATCGTGTTGGAAACGTTTAGAATGCCTTCTCTTTCGGGTCCGAAAATAAACTCGGGCGCGCCCAAAACGTAGCTACGCTCCGCAAAAACCGCTCCGCTCCATTTCCTTGCCGAGGAGAACGGAATAACCGAATCCGCCTGAACCGTAACTTCCAAATTTTCGACGTAACGCCGTATTGCCATTGCGGTTGCGTTTTCGTCGGTAGACGCGGTTATAAAGTTTTTGAGCATTTGCTTGAACCGCCCTTCGTCGATTTCCTTTTTCGGACGAATTCTGTCAACTTCCATATCGCCGCTCGTTATCGTACCGGTTTTATCCAAACAAAGAACGTCCACGCGCGCAAGCGTTTCTACGCAATACATATCCTGCGCCAAAGTCTTGTGCTTGGACAGTCGCAATACGCTGACGCAAAATACCGCGCTGGAAAGAGCGGCAAGCCCGTTGGGTATCATACCTACGAGCGAACCTATCGTATTGACTACGGTAGTGTTCAAATCTCCGTTGTGGTGGAAATATTTTACGCAAAACAGCGCAACCCCTAACGGCACGATTATAGCCGCCATGACCTTAACTATAAGCATGAGCGAACGCCACATTAAAGAACTCGGCTTTTTAAAATACTTAGCCCCCGCGCTTATCTTCATAGCGAAGTTGTCCATTCCGATATGAACGACTCTGACCTTCGCCGTGCCCGACAAAACGCAGCTGCCGCTCATGACGTGCGCCCCTACGGGCTTTAAAATAGCGTCCGGTTCGCCGGTAATAAGCGACTCGTTTACCTCGATAGTACCTTCTATTACGTCGCCGTCGGCGCAAATTTGGTCGCCTGTCTTTAATATCATAAGATCGTCTAAGACGATGTTGGGAACGTCGACAATAGTTTCCGCTCCGCCTCTCACAACCGTAACCTTAGGCGCGGATATAAGCGACAGTTTGTCCATAGTCCTTTTTGCGCGCAATTCCTGAACGATACCCATCGCGGCGTTGACGATAACCAACCCCATAAATCCGAAGTTGCCGATACCCGACGCGTTGAAATCCACGAAGAAAACCAAAATCACCGCCATTACGGCAAAAACCATATTAAAGAACGTAAAAATGTTAGACATCAAAATATGCGAAACCTTTTTGGTTCGCACAGTTTGTTCGCCGTTTATCTTTCCCGCCGCAATGCGGGTATCAACTTCCGCGAGCGTCAATCCCGCCTGCGGGTAAAGTTCGCTCTGTACAAAGTCTTCCATTCGTCCTAACCTTTTTATTCAAAATAATATGCTTAATTATTTTAACATAGATATAGAAGTTTATCAAGGAAATTGGAATTAAAATTTCCGTTTAGAGAATTGCCCGTCGGGGCAGTGAAGTAACGGGGTATTTTTTCCGAAACCGAATGGAAGTTTACTGTCGTAAACGACTGCACGGCTTCGGAAAAGCAACCGAAAACCAGAATGAAAATATCCGCCATTCGACGGATAAATTCTATTAAAAATAATAATTATTTTGTTTTCGGTTGCGCAAAGACCTCGTTAATCCGCTGCCACTAGCAGCCGCAGAATAAAAGCCACGCTAATAATGCCGCGCAACAGCAGTTATTGTTGCCCCTGCGGTAAGCTTGCGCCATGGGACGGGGCATGGGGCGCTTGTCGCACTCGCATTTTTGACAGTTGCAGCAAATGCAGAAAGAATTGTCGCATCTTTTAGAGCAGTTGCAATCCTTTCCCCAGTTCTCGCGCTTTTCACAGCCGCAGCCGTGCGGTTTTTCTTCTCTCATTCCGCACCCGCAACCGCCGCCGATGCCGTTCATTTCGTTAAAGCCGTAATTGCCGTAATTATAGTTAAAGTTATCGTAATAATTTTCCATTTGTACCTCCGTAAAAATCTATCCTTGTCTAAGCTATGGATATGTAAACAAGCTCAGTACATACTACGACGGATAAAGGAAAAAAGTTCCGCATAGAGAAAAATGAAATTTGCCTGACGGCAGAGGTGAACAAGTTTATTTCAAGGAAGAAGCTTCCCACCTTCACGCAAGGTGGAAGCTCATTTTCGCAAGTATAAGCTTTTTACAAGAAAAGACCTTCCACCTTATACCTGAGGGGGAAGGTGGCTCGCGCAGCGAGACGGATGAGGGTGACCTTGCGCCGTAATGCGAGTAATTCCTAATTCCGCATTCCTAATTGATTTAATTCCTAATTAAAAAAGAGCGATAAGCCTTATTCGCCTATCGCCCTTTCTCTTGATATTAATTAACGAAATTCTACAAAGTTATCGTCATCACGGGCACGATACCGCGGTTGCCAAAAATTCCGCTGCTGTTGTAAGTTATCTTCCCGTCAGCGGAAACAGTATATATGCTCGGATACTCGCTTCCCGTGTACGTCCGCGTCATCCACTGTCCCGTTGCTCCCTTTGCATTGCTGTAATTGCTCATTGCCATAACCCTCGTTTCCGACGCATTATTGTTATTGGCAAAACCGTATTTTTTAACGTCGCCGAGCGAAGGCAAGAACACCTTGTCGTTGGTAGTAGAGGAATATTGCGAAACGTAATCTGCGTCTGCCAAACCGTCGCTTGACCTCACCGACAACGTAGTTTTGATAACGGCTTGTTGCGCTTCGGTAAACGCTTTTTCGTAGAAATCTTCGTTCAACCAAGCACGGATAACGCTGTCCGAATACTTCAATGCGTCTACGCCGCTTCCCTTAACAATCCATTGATTCGGGCTAAGTTTATGTTCGCAATTCGACTGATTCTGATAGGACCGATAGTCTATAATCTTGTCGCTCATTATAAACGCCGTTCCGCTTTCTTCGCTCAGTATCCGCCACTTTATGGGTTCTACCTTAAAGTAGTAATAGGCTGACGCACTGTTTACAAAGAGCTTTTCATATCTTTCGCCGTCGCTTCCGCCGTAGTAGCCGTCGCTGTCGGGCGTTGCCGTCACGGTAACGCCGTTTGCCTTGGTCGTCTGCGGATAATATCCCATATAGATATAATCCTTTCCGTTTTCGGTATGGCGGCAGTAGCCGTTCTTTTCCATTGCCGCGCTGTGGTCAGTCTTACCGCACTGCTCGCAAACGCATTCGGAGTTGAGTTTATGCGCGATCGCTCCGCAATCCTCGCAAACACAATCGCTATTCGGCGTATGGTTGGTGCAGAGTGCCCAAGTTGCTGTAAACGTCTTGTTTTCATTGGGCATATCGAAAGAATATTCTAA
>CAYVEU010000159.1:0-4734 GCA_964450015.1 uncultured Christensenella sp.
GGTCGTAAGGGGCGGCTTCGCAATTTAGCCCCTACCCGCTTTTTGTTTCTTTTTTCGCGGTTCCGAAAAAGAAAGCTATTGCTAAAATGCCGCTCCTTTTTCGATTTAGTCTTGAATATGCCGCGAAATTATGTTAAACTGTTAATATTCGAATTACGGAGGATTTTATGGCTAAAACAACTAAAAAAACTTACGTCGGTTGGCAGGAACTTGACAAAAAGCGCAATCAAACGGAATATACCGAACCCACTGAACTTTTGGACGAAAACGGCAATCTTTTGGTCAAAGGCGGCTGGGCGCGGCACAACGTTTTCGGCTACAAACGGGACTTGGCGGTACCTCGCATGCGCGGCAAGGAATGGGATTTTTATCAGATAAGCGACGGCAAATACATGGTTCAAATTTCCATAGCAAACATATCTATCGGCGGTTACGCCTCGGCAAACCTCGTCGACGTAAGCGGCAAAAGCAAAAAATTGATAACGTCGATGTCTCTATGGCTGGGCGGCAAAGACAAGGTTGTTTTACCCGAAAACGGCGACAAGCCCAACGTCGTTGAATATAAAAAAGGCAAATTTTTATTCCGCGCTATAACCGAAAAGACGTCTCGCACGTTGGAATTTGTCGGACCCGCCAAAAGCAAGACGGTGGAAGCGAAATTCCAAATGGACTTATTCGACGACCACCAAAATTCCACTACCCTGACACCGTTTAAGGAAAAGAACGGCGAATATAAACCTACGCGCTTCTTCCTTACAATGAAGCAAAACAGTATGCCCTGCGAAGGTTCGTTTAAATGGGGCGACGAAGAATACCTCTTCGACAAAAAAGACTCGTTTTGCGTGCTCGACTGGGGCAGAGGCGTATGGCCGTACAACAACGTTTGGTACTGGGGCAACGGCTCGACGTATCTAAAAGACGCCGACGGCAACGACCATATCTTCGGCTTTGAAATTACCTGGGGAATAGGCGACGAATCCAACGCGACCGCAACCGCCCTTTTCTACGACGGCGTGGCGCACAAAATAGGCTCGGTCGACGTCGAAGTGTTCCCGAAGCCCGACAAGTACATGGACAAGTGGCACTTTATATCCGACGACGGCAGACTGGATTTAACGATGACTCCGACCTTCGACCACCACTCGGATATGAACGGCTTAAATATCGTCCGTATGCACTCGCACCAAGTCCACGGACTGTGGAACGGCAAGGTTATACTCGACGACGGAGCGGAATTGAAAATCGAGAATATGTATGCGTTTTGTGAATACGTCGAAAATAAGTGGTAAACCTTTCGGACCACTCGTTACGCGGAAATTCACTCGCAGTCGCTAACGCTTTGTGCGGATAAATTTTATTTCCCGCGTAAGTCCGACTTATAAGGAAGAAAAGTAGTCCCCTTTTCTTGAATAAAGGGAGGGGATTATTTTTTTTCGGTTAGCAAGGCTTTCAGGGGCTTACGCACCCTGCCCCCGCAAGGGCAAAAAGCGAAAAGCGCGGTTTTCACTTTTTGATAAGTTAGGGAAAAAACAGCTGTTATCTCTTTTCTTATCCTTGCGCCGTCAGGCGGGCAATTCCGAATTCCCAATTAAAGTACTACGCTCACCTATGAAAATATCTTTTAAGTTCGCCTATAACGTATTTTCTACCCGCTAACAGCGTTACGATTACCACCGCTCCCGACAGCGCCGAAACTATAATACCGGGTAATTTTACGCTTATATCGAATATATACGCGGCGCTAGCCGAGATTACGCCCAAAATACCCATAACGACTAGACTCATAAATCTCTTTCGCGCTTCTTTTTTATTCGTGAAAATATAAATAATCAATAGTAATTCGCTCAAAAAATACACTATCGGGAGCCACTCGATAAATATAAACCAATTGCCGACAATAAGCTGTATTGCTATAAAAAGCAACGTTAACGCTACCGTCTGCCCGAACAATTTCCCATGAAAGCTCTGTTGCGCGATTACCGTAAACCGAACGGTATAGCAGAGGTAAATTAAACACAACGTTAAGATACCGCTCCATAAAGATTGTGAATTCGTCAGCAAGTTATCCGCTAGACAGGCGGCGGTTGCAATTAGAGCAAACAGTCCGTAAAATAAATTGACTTTATCGGTACGCAGCATCTTTATCTTCGCTTCGGGAAACGCGCGAACGGCGTTTTCGTCCTTTTTTTCAAGCGGAGCGTGGCATAACGGGCACTTATCCGCCGCGCAGTTTATTTTTACGCCGCAGTTTTTACAGTACACGGTTTTCCTCCCTGAAATTGCTGATTACCGACACCTCGCCGCACTCGCATGCGAGCTCTTTGAAAAACGCTTCTTCTATCTTGGTATTTATCAGTTTCCGCGTAAAGCTTATAACCGTTTTCGATTTATAGCTTGCAACAGCCACGTTTACCGGCGTTTTTTTAGAGCAGTTCAAATTGAATAAAAAATGGTCTATAAGTCCGCCGTCGTCCATATTTATCTCGCCTAAATTGCTTATAATCATGGTTTGCTTCGACTTAGGCGACAAGCTTCTGCCCGTCCGCGACAAAAAGCCCTTAATAAACAGCGGCATAAACCTGAACAGCGGCATAACGTCCATTAACGACGAAAAACTGATTTTAACCTGTAATTCCTCTTCGATAAGCTGTTGTTTTAACCCGTCTTTTATGTAAGAAATGAACGCGTCCAAACTTAATTCCGTGCTTCTGGGCACCGGGCATTTTGCAAAATTGGTAAAATTGAATTTCGTCTGCGACGGGAAAAATTTTCGCAAGTTTACGGGGATAAACGCGATAAAATCTTCCTTTTGCTTTTGGTCCCCGTAGCTTTTCGCAACCGATAACAGCGCAAGCGCGGATAAAAACACTGTTATAGAGCAATTATGGCTTCTTGCCGCCGCCAAAAGTTTTTCCGTTGCGACAGTACCCTGTATAAGCCCGAAGCCTTCGTATTCAAACTGCTCGTCCTTTGCCCTGAACGCGTTGCCCGACACCATTTTATTAAGTCCGTTTTGAACTTTTATCTTCTTGTAATACTTCTTAAACGCGTCCTCGGTTTCCGTTTCGTCGACAGGCGTATCGAGCGTTATTACGTTTTCCGCGGAAATTTCTTTCCCGCATAACCTACAATAATAGTAAAGAACGGTCTTTAAAAACTCCATTCCGCCGTTGCCGTCGCAAAGTCCGTGGAAAAAATCTATAAAAATCCGTTTGCCGTAATATGTAACTCTGAAAAGATAATTCCTGTTCTGTCTGAAATTGATAATTTTTAATAAAACGCCGTCGTCCTCGCAGATTACGGGCGCTTTTTCGTTTTCGTCGAAATAGTGACGGAATAAACCGTGCTTTAATTCCACTTTATAATATGGATAGCGCTCCAACGCGGTATTGACCGCAGCTTTTAACAAATTCGGGTCGACGTCCTCGGTAAGGCACGCGCCCAGTCTGTAAATACTCTGGGTGGTCAGCGTGATAACCATAGGGTAAATCATTCCCGAATTATCCAAACGGTACCACTTCGCCTTGTTTTCCATTATTCGCCCTTTATAAATTTATCGATAGCTTCCGCCGCGCGCTTGCCCGCGCCCATGGATAGAATTACGGTCGCCGCGCCGCTCACCGCGTCGCCGCCCGCATAAACTCCGCATTTGCCCGTAAACCCGTCTTCGTCTACTATTATTCCGCCCCAACTTTGAACGTTTAAATCGGGAGTCGTGTTTTTTATAAGCGGATTAGGCGAAGTGCCTATGCTCATAATAACGGTGTCCGCGTCCAAAACAAACTCGCTGTTTTCCTTAACGACCGGTCTGCGCCGCCCCGACGCGTCGGGTTCTCCCAACTCCATTTCGTTGCATTTTAAACCCGTAACCACGAAATTTTCATCGCCCAATATCTCGATAGGATTGGTCAAAAGCCTAAATTCAACGCCCTCTTCTTTTGCGTGCTCAACTTCCTCTTTCCTTGCCGGAAGCTCCGCTTCCGACCGCCTGTAAACGATATAAACCTTTTCCGCGCCCAATCTTAAAGCGCTTCTTGCCGCGTCCATAGCGACGTTGCCGCCCCCTATTACGGCGACTTTTTTACCGCGGTGAACGGGCGTATCCGCGTCGTCCTCGTACGCCTTCATAAGATTGACTCTCGTCAAAAACTCGTTTGCCGAATACACGCCGACGTAATTCTCGCCGGGGATATTCATAAACTTCGGCAATCCCGCGCCGCTGCCGATAAATACCGCTTTGACTCCGCTCTCTATCAGCTCGTCGACCGTAACTGTCTTGCCTACGACGACGTTGGTTTTTATCTCCACGCCCATTGCGGTGAGATTGTCGATTTCTTGCTGAACAATGGACTTTGGGAGTCTGAACTCCGGTATTCCGTACACCATAACGCCGCCTGCCTTATGCAGTGCCTCGTATACCGTCACCTCGTAACCGCGTCTTGCAAGTTCTCCCGCGCAAGTAAGTCCCGCGGGTCCCGAACCAACTACGGCTACTTTTATTCCGTTCTTTTCCGTACAGGATGCCGACGCGTTTTTCTTTAAATGAAAATCCGCAACGAATCTTTCCAAACGCCCTATGGCTACGGGTTCGCCCTTTACGCCTCTTACGCATTTACTCTCGCACTGCGTTTCCTGCGGACAAACTCTACCGCAAACCGCGGGCAACGAACTCGAACGAGAAATAATTTCGTACGCCGCGTCGAAATCGCCTGCCGCGACCTTTTCTATAAAAGA
>CAYVEU010000160.1:0-2302 GCA_964450015.1 uncultured Christensenella sp.
AAGCGATTAGGACTTCTTATGAATTTCAACAAGGAAAGATTAATTGATGGTGTTAGATAACGGATATTTTCAAGAAAAGAGCGTCCCCCTTGTCACAAAGTATTTCTCAAAAGGGATATTCTCGTATAAGGGGGCGCCGTCAGGCGGCGGTGAGGGTTACTCTTAACTTTATCCTTATAAAAAATAATATAATTTCAATTCCAATGAAATCTTTAGCACTTTTTTAGCGGTTGTTTTTTTAAAATATATATACATATAAATGTTGCAAATGCGCGGTATTTGCGAGCATTGATAGATTGCGTAATTGCGGTAAGGAAGATATATAATGTTTAAATGTCGCAAAATGGCAAAAAACCCTCAAAAATCCATTAAAATGACGGGGGGGGGGGGAACTTTAAAAGCATATTAACGGACAACCGAACGGTTGGACGCTTTTTCGCAAAAATTCTAATATAAAAAAGGCTTGTTTCCCAATTGGAGCACAAGCCTTTTGCATATAAAAATAAAAAGGAGTAGATTTATGAAGAAAAAACTGATTATCGTTTTGTCGTTATTCGTAGTTTTGGCGCTTGCGCTTACGTTGTTTGCGTGCGGCGGAAAGCACTACCACGATTATTCGGAAAGGTACGTCGGCAACGACTCGCAACACTGGCGCGAGTGCATGAACGACGGTTGCCCCGAGCCTAAAATCGACGTAGGCGAACACAGCGACACGAACAAGGACGGCGAGTGCGACGTTTGCGGTTACGCAGTGGCAGTCGAGGTTTCCGGAGTGGATTTAAGCGAAACTACGATAAGTCTCAAAGAGGGCGAAACCTACCGTTTGACGGCTACGGTTAAACCCGCCGACGCAACGACGAACGAGGACGTTAAATGGACGAGCGAAAACGACAGCGTTGCGAGCGTAAACCAAAACGGAACGGTCGAAGCAAGAAACGTAGGCTCGACGAGAATTAGAGCGGCTGTCGGGAAATGGGACGCGTATTGCACGGTTTACGTCGACCGCGCGACGGTAAAGGTAGAGTCGGTTACGCTGACTGCGGAGCAGGTGATGGGCGTGGGCGATACTTGCCGCCTCGTTCCGACCATCGAACCGCAAAACGCATACAACAATAACGTAAGCTTTAAGTCCGACGACCCGGAAATTGCTTCGGTAGACGGTTCAGGTAACGTTACCGCCAATAAAACGGGTACGGCAAATATAACGGTAACCACCGAGGACGGCAATAAGACGGCGACCTGCAAAATTACGGTAGTCATCCCCGTAGAAAGCGTAAGTATTGACGGCGGAAGCTCGTTGACGTTAAACGTAGGCGATGAGAGAACGCTTACCGCTACCGTTTTACCCGCAGAAGCCGCTGTTAAGACGGTAAAATGGCGGATAGTCGAAAATACGCAGGACGCGGTTACTTTGAGCGAGGACGGCGAGCTGGAAGCCGTCGGCGGCGGCACCGCAGTTTTAGAGGTATATTCGGTTGTCGGCAACAAGACCGCAAGACTGACCGTAACCGTTAACGTTCCCGTAACGAGCGTAAGCTTGGACGAAACGGCGATAAGCGTAGATTTCAGAGATACGACGAAAATTTTAACGCCGACCGTTTATCCGCTTAATGCGACCAATAAAAACGTAACATTTGAGTCCTCCGACGAAAATATATTGACGGTAGACCATAACGGCAGAATTACCCCCGTTGCCAAAGGCACGGCGAAAGTAACCGTAACGACCGAGGACGGCGAGTACGAAGCGGCGTGCGACGTGACCGTAGTAGCGAGCGTGTCAGGCGTTTCCGTCGAAAAGTCGGTAACCGTCGGTTATGGCGGAACCGTACAGCTTCATGCGGTAATCTCTCCCGCAGACGCGGACAATAAAACCGTGACTTGGTCCGTAAAGGAGGGAGACGAAGATAAAGGGATAACCGTAGACGACAACGGTTTGGTTACGGCGAGCGACGACGCCGAAGGTCCGGTTATTATAGTGGTAACCACCGAGGACGGCGGATACACCGCACAGTGTACCGTAAATATCGGTACTCCCGTAGCAAACATCAAGATATATAATTCCGGTTACGAAATCAACGATAGCGTGGAGTATATTTTCTACGACTACGGCGCGTATAAGCTGGCGCCTTATCAAATTCGTCCGGTTATCAATCCCTACGACGCGGACGACCAAGAGATAACTTGGGAATTGTCCAACGAGTTCGTTATTGACTTGGTTGACGAAGGGAACGGTTCGTTTACTGTGAAACCGCTCGGCACGGGAACGTCTAACGTAACGTTTTCGGCAGGCGGAGTTACGGCG
>CAYVEU010000160.1:2402-4716 GCA_964450015.1 uncultured Christensenella sp.
ACCGCTCGGCACGGGAACGTCTAACGTAACGTTTTCGGCAGGCGGAGTTACGGCGGAGTGCGGCTTTATCGTTCTCGACCTGTTGAGCTTTGCGAGTATAGACGGCGGAGCGGCGTTTGCGGTAATGCAGGTTAATACGGATATGGCTTCCGAAGTGACGGTACCCGAAACGCACAACGGAACGCCCGTTACGGCAATTCTCGACGGAGCGTTTTATCAGAAATCGATTACCTCGGTAAACATACCGGCAAGCGTGACGAATATCGGAAACGACGTGTTCTGGCACGCGAATTACGTCTCGGTCAGCTACTACGGTACTCTTGCGCAGTGGTGCAACGTTTCAAGCCTCGAAGGTATGTTCATACGACGTACTTCCGACAAGACCACCGTTCAAGTTCGCAGTGACGACGACACAAAGTGGCTTCGTTTGCAAGGTACGGAAGTGGATAATAACACGACTACCACCGCGCGGAGCGTCTATATACCCGACGGCGCGGACCACGTTGCGGCATACGCGCTGTTCAATTCCTACGTTACCGAAATATCCTTGCCCGCTTCCGTTAAGACGATAGGAAATAGCGCGTTTAACTATATCGGCGGTATAACCATAACGTTTAGAGGCACTGTCGGCGAGTGGTGCGAGATAGAGGGCTTGGGCGACTGTATGGCTTTAGAGTATTACAAGCGCAACGTTATTATAGACGGCGTGGATTACAGAGATCTCGAAACTATCGTAATAGAGGACGGCACGACTAAAATAGCGCCGTATGCGTTCCATAGCGGAAGCGCCGGTTATAACGTCCCCTATAGAAACACTACGTTAAAGAACATAGTTATTCCCACAAGCGTAACGAGCATAGGAAACAACTCTTTCGGAACTTGCACAGCAATCGAATGCGTATTCTATAAAGGTACGCCCGACGAGTGGGCGGCGGTAGACAACAGAGGTTGGTTCGGCGACCAAGCCAACGTATATTGCTATTCGTACGATATGCCGACGCAAGCGGGACACTTCTGGCACTACAATACCGACGAAGAAACGCCGGTAGTTTGGGACGAATTCGTCGATATTAAGGTGGAAAGAGTAGAGCTTGAGCACAGGTCGTTGATGTTAGCTCTCGGCGATAGAATACAGCTTAAAGCGTTCGTATATCCCGAGAACGCTTCCGACAAGTCCGTTGTTTGGAACATAACGGCAGGAAAGAGCGGCGCGACTATCGATTGGAGCACCGGCGAACTGGCGATTAATACGGATTACACAACAACTACCGTTGAAATCACCGCGACCAGCGCGGCTTCCAGATATTACACCGACGAGATATTTGCCACCTGTACGGTTACCATAGGCACCATAGCCGAGTATGACAGAGTGAATAACGGCAGCGGATATGCAAACGAATGGTACGTTAAGTCTTGCGATAACAATAATAGACCCACAAAATTAGTCATCGCAAGCGAGCATCAAACGATGGGCGGAAATCAGGTTTACGAGGTAACGGAAATCGGCTCGGGCGCGTTTTCGAAGCTTGCTCAATTGGAAGAGGTTTGGATACCGAGCACGGTTACTAAGATATCGACAGACCTATTGTTCCGCGCAGACCGCACGGTGACTATCTATTACGATATAACATTAGAGGAAGCCCGAGAGATGGATTTAAGCGGATTTACCAATGGTAAGGACGCGGACGTTACAAGGACGGTTTATTTCAGAAACCCAGAAACGGGAAGAATAGACGTTCCGATGCCGCAGGAAGACTAAGTTAGTATAAGTTATTTCTTCTAACAAAAAGCCGTCGCTATAATAGCGGCGGCTTTTTATATAATAAATTAGGAATTAGGAATGCGGAATTGGGAATTGCAAAATGCTAACGCATTTTTAAGGATAATTAAAAAATGAAAAGAGCTTCCACCTTGCCTTAAAGTAATTTAAAAAGGGATACCGTTGTATAAGGGGGAAGCTGTCACGAAGTGACTGATGAGGGTCACCTTTTTTAAGATCCTTGTGAAAAATCACGCATTGCGAGTGGTCGGGCGGAGCTTTAACTTTCAAAAAGCGGAAACCGCGCTTTTCGCTTTTTGTCCTTGCGGGGTGTGGGTGCTTTAACCCCACAAAGCTTATTACAACGGTAAAACTTAATTTTTTCCTTACTTCAAGAAACGCGGACTGCGTTTCTTCCTTATAAGTCCGACTAATGCGGAAATAGATTTTGTTAGCATAAAGCTTGCGACTGCGTGCAAAATCCCGCATTACGAGTGGTCGGGGCGTAGCCTTCTTTATAGCCGAAGGGTCTCAAGAATTACTCTCGAGACCCTT
>CAYVEU010000161.1:0-4702 GCA_964450015.1 uncultured Christensenella sp.
GCGTTCAGCCAGAGCCCCGCGGCGCCCAAAGCCGAAAAGTCGGGTACGAAAAGCGCGTATAAGGCTTCACCGCTGTTCGAATACAGCAGCCCGCGCACCGCCATAAAGGTCAGCAGAACGACGGGGATTATTACGGTAAATTTCGCTGTTTTGGCAAGCGAGCCGGCGCCGCCGCGCAGGCAAAGATACATCAAGAGCCACGCCGTGATTATGCACGCAAAAGCAAGCGGAGAAAACTTATCACCTATCACTTCGGAAAAGAAATAACCGCTTACGCCCGCATAGTTCAGGGAGGTCGACTGCCTGCACAGCGGGGCTATTTTTATGCCCATTGCAATTATCCAGCCCAAAAGCGCGGCGTAAATAACCGCAACGGCAAGCGAGTTGAAACAGGAAGCCCAGCCCAGAGGCTCGGCTTTTTTATTCAGGCTTGCCATACACCCGGGCGCGCCCGCGCGGAACCTTCTGCCCAGCGCGATTTCCGCATTGAGAATGGGTATTCCTATAAGAAACAGCGCAATGCTGTATATAAGTAAAAAAGTGCCTCCGCCGTACTTTGCGCAAAGTCCGGGGAAGCGAAGCGAGTCGCCGAGTCCGATTGCGGCGCCCACGCAGGCGAGTATAAACCCGCCCCTCGATTTAAACCTTTCCTGTGCCATACGGTATAATATATTCCGCCCCGCCGTCCGTCATTCCTGACAGCCGGCGGGGCGTTTTAAAACATATTGAACTCTGCTTTGTCATTCTGGGTGAAACGAAGAATCTCATTGAAGATACATTCGCTAACGCTCAGTATGACAGAAGCCTAAGTTTTACTTTCTTCCCGCGATAATATCCACGGGTTTTGCACGAAGGAGTCTGATTATAGGAATTGCAACGCCTGCGGCTATTGCGCCGAGCGCAACCGAGGCAAGCACGGCAAACTGCCGTATTTTAAAGCTTAGCAATATTGCGTCACTCACCCCATGGAAAGAGAGCATATAAGCATTTAATATCAAAGCGCCTACGCAGGACAGAACGACGGATAACACGATTACGAAACAGGCGAATATACCGTTTTCCACACAGAATAATTTTAGTATATCCCGCCGCGATGCGCCCAATGCGCGCAATACGCCTATTTCGCGCTTTTTATCAGCTATTACACCCGATATATGATATAACAGGAAAAGCACGGCAACAACTACCAATCCAAGACTTACCCAGGTGAATACGGCTTTATAAAACCACATATCACTTCTCACAAAATCCACGATACACGTTGCGTCATTTTCAAGGAAGTATGAAAGTAACTGCTCAGACGATTCGGTGCCGTTAAGCTCTGCGCTCCGCAGATAAACTTCCGAACAATAAACGAGCGTTTCGGTGTTACCCGGCTTAGGCGTTAAAATACCGGAAATAACTTCTATATTTTCAGAAGTAGGTTGTTCATCGTCTGAATCCGCACGTCTTTCCGCAATTTCAAGCGCCCGCGGTAAGTAAACGTTTTTTACGTATTCGGGACTGACGAATAACGTACAATCCATACCGTTTGCCACCAGTCTGTCTAAACCGGACGGACGGTCCGAGCTGTTTTTATTATAGAGGTATTTACCGTACCGCTCTTCATTCAGCCTCGTATTAAGTATACCTACAATTTTGAACTCGGTAAACGCCGGAACGTCGTAGCCCCACGGTTCTTCGTTTAGCTTGTTTCTGACGTTTTCAAACGTAAGAGTTTTACCTATCAAATCGTCATAGCCGTTTATTTGTTGCGTACCGCCATAGATTTTATATCCTAAATCTTCAAAAATTCTGTACATATGTCTTGATATTACAATTTCGTCATCACTTTCAGGAAGCTTGCCGTATAGCTCGAAACCGTAATCTGCGGTCAGGTTCGCGTCAATTCCGGCAATACTTACAAAGCCGTCTAAATTATAGGGCACGTATTCCTTCTCGGAAGGATATCCGGACCGGAAAGTCGTTGTAAAATCGTAACGGTAATCGTACCTGTCGCTTTTAATATACGTTTTAAACTTTTCCGCGTCCGACGCGTTCATTTTAACGCTATTATTACCTCTCAAATCTTTCAATTCATCGTCATAATACGCAATTTTTCTTACGTACGACATATGCGAAGTTTTGAAATGCTGCAAATTGTCCGCTACGCATCGGTTATAATCGAATGCGCCGAAAGTATCGGATATGCCTATACCCGTGAACGTTATAAGGCAAATTAACAAACATAAAATCAAGCGTATAGGGCGGGCAATTAAAAAGCCTGCGCCTATTGCAAATGCACGCTTTACGGGAAGTCCGCTCTTCTTCTGCTCTCTCTGCTTTCGTTCGGTTTTTTGCTCGGCTTCGGGCTTATTATCCGAAAGAACCGTGCCGTCCTTGATTTCTATTACCCTGTCACCGTACTTTTCCGCGGAATCTCTGTCGTGAGAAACTACGACTACGAGCGTGTTTTTGCTTATTTCTTTAAGTAATTCGAAAATTTCCTTGCCCGTGTCGCTGTCCAACGAACCCGTAGGCTCGTCGCATAAAAGCATTTCGGGCTCTTTAATTAATGCGCGGGCTATGGCTACGCGTTGCTTCTGCCCGCCCGACAGTCTGTTGCACCTGCGCTCGCCGAAGTCCTTTAAGTCAACCTGTTCCAATACTTCGGCAATTTTTTCGTCAACTCCCTTTTGGCTCTGCAATTCGAGCGCAAGCCCGACGTTGCGTTTTACCGTGTACTGTTCCAAAAGGTTGTTTTCCTGAAATACGAAACCTACGTAGTCGTTGCGGTAGTCGTCGTAGTCCTTGGCGGAAAAGTCCTTCATAGACTTTCCGTCTACTACTATATCGCCGCCGTCAAAGCTATCCAATCCGCCCAAAAGATTTAAAAGCGTTGACTTACCGCAACCCGATTTGCCGAGTATAAACGTCAAGCCTTTTTCGGGCAAAGCAAAAGAAACGCCGCGCAAAGCATTCACTTGCTCAACTTTTTTGCCTGTATAGGTTTTACGTACGTTATTTACTGTAATTGCCATATTTCTTTCCTTTATAAGTTTATCGGGCAACGCAAAGAAAAATTTTCCGTTGCCCGAAATCTTAATTATTTGTTATAGTCTTCAGGATTATTAACTCTATCGTCAAATCCCACGTAAACTTCTCTGTAATCAATTGTATTTTTCTCTCTGGTTACTCTTTTTGTAACATGTACGTACACATAACAATTTCTGTTATACCAAGTATCCTCAAATGAACCGGTCGCACCGTATCTGACCACAAGACCCAATTCATTACTCTCTACAAAGTCGCTCAACGGTAACGATTTGAAATGAATTGAAACAATACTTTTATTTTTATTAGCAGAACCATTACCACCGTATTGAATTTCTATGCGCTGAAGAAAATCGCAGTATTCTCCCCCTTTGGTGGGATACAAGAAAATCTGCTGATTTCCGTCATTCTTCTCCCACATTTCAAATTGAACAGTTACCGCAACATAATCATACTTATCAGCAACAAGGTCCCGATAACCAAGAGGAATATTACTCCAATCAATCTCGTCGTATTTTTGCTTAAAAGGACCGGCATCATCTATATCGTAGGGGTCACCGCCTTCCGGTCTATGATATATTGCCATTAAAATGTCGGGAAGCGAAGCCGCGTTTGCGGATTTGGAAGTGAAGCCGAAGCCGCAGGCAAACGCCGTTGCAACCATAAGCGCAAAAGCAAGCAGAACGGCAGTCAGTTTTTTGGGTTTTATTAATGATTTCATTTTATCATACTCCTTTTCTAATGTAAATTTTTTTTGCTTAATAACTGCGTGACTTTGCACTGATTTTTTAATTTTACTGCATCGGCATATACCTCCCCTATTGTCGTTGTCCGAATTTTAGCACGTAATAAGGAGGTTTTCTACCAAGTTGTTTTTACATTTTAAAAATAAAATGTCAAATTGTTTTTACATTATTAAAAAAGACGGCAAAAACGCCGTCTTTTTTAAGTCTTTATCAGTTATTTTAAACTTTTTGTCCTTCAGCATTATATAAAATTGTATCCGTCGTTTTGCTAACCCAATCCTTGCTGTCAAGTCTGTATTTCATTCTTGCAAGCCAATACTTTTGCACGCCGCCCGTGGGAGCGAAAACTTCAAACGATTTACCGATATTAAGGTCGGCGCAATAACTGCTTGCTTCAAGCTTCATTTGCGTATAGTCCGTACAGTACGTTTCCGACGAGTACAGTTCTGCGTAGACCGCAACGGTTGATTTGCCGAGCGTAAATTTATTTTGCGCCTTTCCCCATACCGTTCCATTTCTGCCGCCTATCCCGACTATGACGTTTGTATATAAACCCAAAGGTTCTGCACCGTCTTCAGCTTTTACGGATTGCGTTTCGGTTTGTGCGTTTGCGTTTACGACGGAATTAAGCGCTAAACCGCAGCTTAACAGCGCCGCAAATAGAATAAAAACAGTTAATATATTCGATATAAATTTTCTTTTAAACATAATTATTTTCCTTATTTCTTTTTATTTTTAAAATGAACGACGATAAAATATACCGCTATGCAGAGTACGGCAAAAGCAAGCACTCCCGCCAGCAACTCTAAAATGGTTGTAATATCGTCAAAATTCCAAGTTGAACTTGAAGCAGTAGAATCCGCCCCATCCATCGGAGCATACAGATAAGCAAAGAAAAGAAGAATTAAAACGGCAACAGACAA
>CAYVEU010000162.1:0-4668 GCA_964450015.1 uncultured Christensenella sp.
TTGACGGAGAGAAATTTCCAAAACAGGCACGTTGCGTTTATAGAAAACGGCAGCTGGGCGCCGCTTGCAACCAAAGTGATGAAAGGTATGCTGGAAAATTGCAAGAATTTAAGCTATGCCGAAAACACCGTTAAAATTATGTCCGCATTGAACGAAGAGTCCACTAAGCAAATTGACGATTTGGCTAAGGAATTGTGCCGCGATTACGTCGCGCGCTCGGAATCCGCGGATAAGAACGACTTGTCGGCGTTGTTCAATATCGGCTACGGACTGTACGTAGTCACGGCTCGCGACGGCGATAAGGACAACGGACTTATAGTAAATACCGTAACGCAGCTGACCAATTCACCGAACCGCATAGGCGTTGCGATAAACAAGGCAAATTATACCCACGATATGATAAAAAAGACTGGCGTTTTAAACGTCAACTGTCTTTCTACCGAAGCGCCGTTTTCGGTCTTCGAGCATTTCGGATTTCAATCGGGCAGGAACGTGAATAAATTTGCCGACGAAGAAAAGATTTTGCGTTCGGGCAACGGCGTGGCGTTCCTTCCGAGATACATCAATTCGTTTATGTCGTTAAAGGTCGAACGTTATATCGATTTCGAAACGCACGGAATGTTCGTGTGCACCGTGACGGAATCTCGCGTTATATCGACGACGGAAACGATGACTTATAACTATTATCAACACAACGTCAAACCCCGTCCCGAAACCGAGGGCAAAAAAGGCTGGGTGTGCAAGGTTTGCGGATACGTCTACGAAGGGGAGAACTTGCCCGACGATTATATTTGCCCGCTATGCAAGCACGGCGTCGCCGATTTTGAAAAACTGTAAAAAGGAGTGTGCATATCACGTTTCTTTACGCCCATAAAAACAAAAGGGAATAATTTTCGAAAAATTACTTTTGCGCGAAAAAACAAAAAAGCGGACGAAAATATAGTTTTTATGAGCTTTTCGGAAAGGCTACTCTAACGTACTCAGTACGCCCGTATTACCCCAAAAAGTGTAAAGCTTTTTGGGGACCCCGAATTACCCCAAAAAGTGTAAAGCTTTTTGGGGACCCCGAGTTTGCCCTTCCGAAAAAACAAACGCAATTTTCCCACTCCTATAAGTCTAATTAAGTCTAATTATGATATTTTAATGAGGAGAAAAATTATGAGATATTACGTCGTAGCCGACGTACACGGATTTTACAAGGAAATGGAAAAAGCCTTAAAGGAAAAAGGTTTTTTTACCGATACCGAGCCCAAAAAGCTGATAGTTTGCGGCGATTTGTTCGATAGAGGCTCGGAAGCCGTAAAAGTGCAGGATTTTATTCTGGATTTGATGGAAAAGGACGAGGTCATACTTATCCGCGGCAATCACGAGGATTTAATCGAACAATTCGTCAAAGACGCCGAGTTTTTAATGAGCGAAGCGGTGGTTTACACCGCAAATTGGAGCAACGGCACGGTAAAAACGGTTCTTCAATTGACGAAAATGGGCGTAACGGCGGCAATGCTCGAACCGAGAAGAATGCGGCTGAGAGCCGAGAATACGCCGTTCTTCAAGAAGATTTTGCCGTCTATGGTAAACTATTTCGAAACCGAACACTATATTTTCGTTCACGGCTGGATACCCAGTCACCCCGTAGGCGACGAGTACAGTCCGATAGCTTTTAATTTCCGCAAAGACTGGCGTGACGCGTCCGACAAGGACTGGGATATAGCGAGGTGGCACAACGGCATGATGGCGGCAGACTACGGCGCAATAGAAAAGGGCAAGACTATCGTGTGCGGACACTGGCATTGTTCATACGGACACTCAGTTATAGAAGGAAAGGGCGAAGAGCACGGAAAAGACGCCGATTATTCGCCGTATTATAACGACGGCATAATCGCGCTTGACGCGTGCACCGTTTACAGCAAAAAGGTGAACTGTTTGGTTATCGAGGACGAACCATTAAGCCGGTAGGGCGGGGAATGAAGCATTGCCTTGCGGCAATATGAAGCGGCTAACGCCATGAAGTATTGCCTGCGGCAATATGAAGCGCGTCTAACGACGCATTGAGGATAAGAGTTAAGGATAAATCGTATTTTTACGGTCTATCCTTATTTTTATTTAATTATCCATAAATTAGCGCAGCGACTTCATTCGCGATAGCGTCTTCATTTCTTTATGAAGCATTGCCTTGCGGCAATATAAAGTGCGTCTATCGACGCATTAAAGGATAACATTAAAGGATTAAATATTTTATAAGGTTTGCTATTTACAACGCGAGCCGTTTTATGGTAAAATATTACGTAGATTGTTATTTGTCAATTTTTGGAGGAAAGAATGGTTGTTTCCATTATCATAGCAAGCGTTCTTGCTATTGCGTTTATGGTGGTTCGCGTCACCGTCGGCGCAAAGAGTACGCAGGGCGGCGTTATTGCGATGTTTGCAAAAACCGTGGCGAGCCTGGGCTTTATTGCCGTTGCCGTTACGGCAATTTATATGGGCGTTGAAAATATTCAAGCGGCGATTTTCGTTGTCGTCGGGCTTATCTTCGGACTTATCGGGGATATGGTTCTCGACTTGAAAGTCGTGTATCTTAAAAGTCCCGAAGAGGGTGCGTATCTTACCGGCGGAATGGTCAGCTTCGGGATAGGGCATATTATGTTTCTCGTCGCGCTGTGCCTGTTCTTGGGCAAAATCGTCACGTTACCGCTTGTCGGCATATGCGTTGCGATCGCCGCGGTCGTCGCGGTCGCTATGGTCTTGGGCGGCGAGAAGTTTATGGGCTTTAAGTTCGGCAAATTCGTTATCCATTCGGTTTTATATGCGTTTTGCTTAGTCTTTATGGGCGCGTTTTCCGTAGGCTTATGTATCGTTATGAAATCGACCAAAATGCTGCAATTTGCAATAGGTATGATATTGTTTTTATTGTCCGACGTCGTGTTGACGCAGATGTACTTCGGCGGCAGGGCAAAGGACAAAACCCTTTGTATTATCAATCATGCGCTCTACTATGCGGCGCAAATTTGTATAGCAAGTTTTATTTTCGCAATGTAAGGAGGTTACCAATGAACGTATGGCACGACATCAGTCCCGAGAGAATACACTATGACGACTTTTTGACGGTTATCGAAATATCCAAGGGTAGTAAAAACAAATACGAACTGGATAAGCAAAGCGGATTGCTTATTTTGGATAGAATACTCTATACGTCCACCCATTATCCAGCAAACTACGGCTTTATTCCGAGAACGTACAGCGAGGACAACGACCCGTTGGACGTTTTGGTACTTTGCACCGAGGAAATCAAGCCGATGGCTATTTGCCGTTGCTATCCCATAGGAATGATAACGATGGTAGACGACGGCTATGCGGACGAAAAAATTATAGCTATTCCGTTTAAAGAACCCAGCTATAACAGCTACACCGATATAGAACAGCTCCCGTCGCATATGATGGAAGAAATTTGCCACTTCTTTACCGTCTATAAGGAACTGGAAGGCAAACGCACCGCGGATATCAAGATTGCCAGCAAGGAAGTCGCTATCGACACCATTAAAAAGTGTATGGCGGCATACAACAACAAGTTTTTGCCCGGCAGATAATTATGAATAGAGTAATAAACCGCCGCCCCGTTGCTTTTGTAGCGGTTGCGCTTATGCTGGGGATTTTTCTCGGCGGTTTAGCGCTCGATAATTTAATTTTAACTATCGCTATACCGATTGTACTTTTTGCAGTCGGTATAATTTTTTATTTCGGATTCAAAAGAGCGTTATTGTGCGCGGTTTATATAGCTATGGCTCTGGGCGTGTTCGCGTTTGCGGTCGATCGTTATATGAAGTTCGACGGAGAAGTCGTCGGCGAACGGACGGTTATCGCGAGAGTGGAGAATGTCGGCGAAAAGTATACGACGGTCGGAGATATTTATTTCAACGGAGAAAGTTACAAGGGCAAAGCCCGCGTTTACGGAGCGGGCGGCGTAAAGTTAGGCGATATAATTAAATTCAGCGGAACGGTGGAAACGTTAGACGTGGATATTTTCGATACTTATTCCGCTTCCGTCTATAACGATAGAATTTACTATGAGATAGCCGCCGATAATTTGACGGTTACGGGCAGCAAGTTGAAATTCTTCGAGAAACTGAAAATGCGTATCGTAAACCCCATATACAGGTTTATGTCCGACGAGGACGCGGGAATTGCGGTAAGTTTGCTTTTCGGCGATAAGTCGGGTCTGAATGAAACGGACAGAGAAATTATAAACGGTATAGGTTTGAGCCACGTCTTTGCGGTAAGCGGTCTGCACGTCGGATTTTTGACGGCGTTGGTAATTCTTATTATGAAGAAATTGCGGGCGCGTCCGGTAACGACGTTTGCCGTGACTATTGCGACTTTAGTTGTTTACGGTTTTCTTACCGGATTCCCCGCAGGGATAAAGAGAGCGGCTGTCATGAGCATAATCTATATGATATCGCCATTTGTCAGACGGAAGAGCGACCCGCTGACTGCGTTAAGCTTGGCGTGTTGCGTGATACTCATTACCAATCCGCGCGAGCTGTTCGACCTTAGCTTTATCATGAGCGTTTCGGCGGTTTTGGGTATAATAATCTTTTGGAAGCCGATATATAGAAAATTATGTGGAAAGAAGAGTAACGCCGTAAAGCGTTACGTCGTGGGCGGCGTTGCGAC
>CAYVEU010000163.1:0-4657 GCA_964450015.1 uncultured Christensenella sp.
CTTTTTATCACACCCGACGAACGCTATCGCCGACGATATAATTATTGCGATTACACATATCATTACTATAATTTTTTTCATATAAATCTCCTTTACGAAAATTTTCGTTTCGGTATAATTTTATATTACACCGTCTGCCGTTTTTTGTCCATATCTACATTTGTCGTTTTTCGCTTTTGCCTTTCATTTCGGATACCTCCTTTTTAGATAAATTTCGAAAACGTACTATGGGTTTTCACATATATAATGCATTTCACCCCCAAAGTGTCCCACAATTTTCCAAAAAAATTTTTTACGTCCGTTTTTTGCTGAAAATTTGCGCTTATCGGTGCAAAAACCAACTCTTATCGGATAGTTGCATTTGCGATGTTCGCATGTTAAAATATCGGTAACGAAATTTTTTCGAGGTTATGACTCTATGCTGGACCCTTTTGACTACAAAGAACCCGCCTGCGCCCTCTGCGGCGGCGAAGAATTTTACAATCCTACCAAAAAAATCTCGGGCAAAGTGCCCACCGACAGAATAATCGTCAAATTGGACGAACTTTTGAACCGCAACGATATGCAAGGCGCGCAAAAGCACCTCGTTTTTTGGCTTGCGGAAGCCGAGGCGCTCAACGACGCGCGCGGACAACTGACGGTAATTAACGAATTTTTGGGACTCGACCGCAAAATAGGCGACAAAGAACACGGTTTGTTTGCGGTAAGACGAGCTCTCGAACTCATAGACGAAATAAATATCGGCGATACCGTTTCGGGCGCGACGATATTCTTGAACGCGGCGACCACGCTGAAAGCGTTCGGACGGGCGCAAGACGCATTGCCGCTATATGCTCGCGCGGAAGCCGTTTACGACCGTGACTTGCCCAAAAACGACGCGCGGCGGGCGGGACTTTACAACAACAGAGCGTTAGCCTACGCCGACCTTGCGCGCTACGAAGACGCAAAGCGCGAATACCTAAACGCAGTCGACGTTTTAAAGAGCTGCGACGGCGATTATAACGACGTAGCGATAACCTACGTCAACCTTGCCCACCTCTTGGCTTCGACGGGCGACGAAACCGCGGCAAAGAACAGCATGGACGAGGCGAAAACGTGTTTGGAATCGGAAAAAATCGTCCGAAACGGCTATCACGCGTACGTTTGCACGAAATGTGCGCCGTCGTTTGAATACTTCGGGTATACGGAATACGCGGAAATTTTAAATAAACGGGCGGAGGCGCTTTATGCAGGGAATTGAGCTTGCCGAAAAATACTACGAGCACACCAAAAATTTAATCGAAGAGAGTTTTCCCGAGTATGCGGATAAAATCGCCGTAGGCGTGGTGGGCGAAGGCTCCGACTGTTTCGGCTACGACGACGAAATTTCCACCGACCACGACTTCGAACCGTCTTACTGTTTGTTTATCAGGCGCTGCGACGAGGAAAAAATCGGATTTAAGCTGGAACGGCTGTACGCGAAAATGCCGAAAGAATTTATGGGCTACAAAAGGAGCCCCGTTTCCCCGGTCGGCGACGCGCGGCGCGGAGTAATCACGATAGAAAATTTTTACACGCGCTTTTTGGGCGGTCCGTCCGTTCCCGAAACGCCTATGCGGTGGCTTGGTATCCCCCAACGCTTTCTTGCCGCGGCGACAAACGGAAAAATTTTCCGCGACGACCTTGGCGTTTTTACGGGCATACGCGAAGCGCTTTTGCAAGGTTACCCCGAAGACGTCCGCAGGAAAAAACTGGCGGGACACCTTATCGCAATGGGACAGGCGGGACAGTACAACTTCGGACGGTGCATAAACCACGGCGAAACCGGCGCGGCGCAGCTTGCCGTATTCGAATTCGCAAAGCACGCGATAAGCGCGGCGCACCTTATAAACAACCGTTACTGCCCTTTTTACAAATGGTCGTACCGAAGTCTTAGAGAATTGCCGCTTTTGAGCGAAACCGAACTTCCTTTAACGTTTTTGACGGAAAACGGCAACGACGCAAAAACCGCCTCGGTCAAGGCGGAAATGATAGAAGACTTGGCTGCGATGTTTATCTCCGAACTGAAAAAGCAGGATTTGACGGACGCAACGTGCAACAATCTCGAAACGCACGCTTATTCTTTGAACTATAAAATTGCAAACGAACAAATCAGAAATCTTAATATAATGTTCGAAGCTTAGCTTCGCCCGACAACTCGGCGCTCCACTTCCGACCGCTCGCGAAATGGAATTATACACAGTCGCCGACGCTTGGCGCTAATAAAATTTATTTCCGTTTCAGTCGGACTTCCAAGGAAGAAAAGCAGTCCCCTTTCCTGAATAAAGAAAGGGGATTATTTTTTTCGGATAAATAGGGTTTCGGGGGCTCGCACCCCGACCCCGCAATGACAAAAATCGAAAATAATCGTTTCCGATTTTTGAAAGTTAAAAAAGATATTGATTTTTTTCTCCTTTCTTATCCTCAATTGCCCGCGGGGCTTATCCCAAAGGGATAATTCTCTCCCATGAAAGGAGTTGCGCAAACGGCGCAATTCTCTGCCCCAAAGGGGCTTGCCTCAAAGAGGCAATTCTCTCCCCGTAGGGGTCGTCGCCCAACAAGGGCGATTCTCTTTTAATTATTCTTCGTCCTCTTCCTCGTCGTCCAAGTCAACGTCCTCATAGCCGTCAACTTCTTCGTCTGCGAATTCGTCGCTGAATTCATCGCTGAACTCGTCGCTGAACTCGTCTTCCTCGTCGCCGAGAGCGTCTTCGTCCGTCATGTCGTCGACCGACAAATCCACGTCGTCGTCGGCAAGTTCGGATTCGTCCACCGCGTCTTCGTCGCCGATATCCCAGTCGGGCTCTACGTCAACGATTGCGCCCGCTTTTTCTTCGCGGTCTTCCATTTCCGCCTCCGCGGCGCAAGCTTCGCAAATGGTTTCGCCTTCGTTTAGGAAACAGGAGTGGCAAATTGGGCAAATTCCGCTTTCTTCAACGTCTTCGAGTTCTTCGTTGTGGGAAATGCCGCGCAGTTCTTCGCGGCAGATCTCGCAATAATCTTCATCTTCCAAAATATAGTTCAATTCACATCTGGGGCATTTTTTATACTTAGGCACGGTAACCTCCTAAAATAAAATATCCAAACCAACCTTACGGCTAATTTGGATATATTATATTTACTAAATACGTTTTTGTAAACTGATTTTTTATAATTTTTTTCTTTTTTTATCAGGTCGTCGGTTTAGAACGCCGCTATAACGTCGGTTTGGGTTATTTGTCCCAAGATTTTGCCCTTAGCCGTGTCCTCTTTTCCGTCCTCTATCTCGTAATAATACGCGTTGTCGGAAATGGACGAATTGAGATAATAGATGACCGAACCTATCTTTTCGAAAGACACGTAAGTGCTGTTATAAGACGCGGAAAATACCTTGACGGTGTTGTCCTCGACAAAGGTATACGCTTCGCCTTCCTTTTTCAGTATCCTTATTTTATAGAGCGCATTGGACTTGACGTACCATAAATAAACCGCGTCCGAAGTTTCCTCTACGTCAAATACGGTAATCGAACCGCCCACGTCCATAGACTGGATATTGTCCGTGCCCGGAACCCTCGTGCCGTCGGCGTTAAACGCGTCGAGCTTGCTCGAAGAGAGCCCGAGATAGTAATTTCCCGCCTTGTAAAACGCGGTGTAGGCAAGGTTCGCCGTGCTCGCCGTGTTTTTCGTAAAGCGGACTTCTTTGGTCTTGTCGAAAGCGAACGTCGTCTTGGCAAAATCGCAGGAATAAATACCTACGGCAGGCGTATTTACGCCGTTGTCGGTTTTGGAGTAGAACAGCTTGACGCTACCGCCCAAATCTACGACGTTTATGAGCGAGTAGGTGTATTTCACGCCCGTTTCTCCCGCCAAGGTCGCGTTCATGATATCCTTAACCTCGCCGCCGGCAAGAGGATAAACTTTAACCGTTTGGTCGGACGAGTCTTCTTCGTTCGTTTTGACGTAGTAAACGTAAGCGTCGTCGATAAGGTATCCCGAGGAGATGCCCGTATCCACCGTCGTATCGGCAAACTTTTTATCGTTTAAATCGATAGAATGAATTTCGTTGCTTCTGATATACGTCAATTTGTCGCCGGTGACGCGGAACACTATGGAATGGTCGGTAAAGTACGCGACCTCTTTGGTGTCGGTGCCGTCGACCTTGGTGCGCATAAGAACCGCTTCGGTCGTCTTCGGGTTGCCGTTTTTATCCAGCTTGACGCTCGGCGTTTGATAATAGATATAGTCGTCGACGATATAAATTCCGCCGTATTTCGTATCGGTGCCGTAGACGTTTTTGGGAACGACTATTTGCGCCTCGCCGCTCGGCTTGCCGTTTTTGTACTCAACGCGCGCAATCGCGCCTTTTACCGTCTCGCCGAAAACGTTGTCTGCGGACGAACCGGCGTAACCGTTGATAAAATAGAGATAGTCCCCGTATACGACCGCCATTCCGCCGTTCGATTCCACTTTTTCGGAAAAATCAGTCGCGATTGCGTCCTGTTTGAGGCTCTCCGTACACCCGACGAGCGCGAAAACGAGAACCGCTACCGCTACTGCCGCTACAATTATGCTCAATTTCTTTTTCATACTTTCTCCGTTTTGAAAAAACTAGTCTATTAAGTATATAATAAAATTATCGCAATTGCAATAGTTTTTAACA
>CAYVEU010000164.1:0-4640 GCA_964450015.1 uncultured Christensenella sp.
CTTGAATACTAACAAGGGGTCCCCGAAAACCTTATAGGTTTTTGGGGTATAGATACGCGGACTGCGTTTCGCACCTTTATGTCGGACTCACGCGGAAACAAAATTTATCCGTGCGTCGGGTTTTCCCGACCGCGAGTAAATTTCCGCGCAACGAGTGGTCCGGTTAAGCTATACGTTAAACCTAAACAAAATAACGTCCCCGTCCTTGACCACGTAGTCTTTTCCTTCGCTCCGCACCTTGCCTTTTTCTTTGGCGGCGGTGTAAGAACCGCATTCCAGCAGGGAAGCATAGTCGATGACCTCGGCTCTTATGAAGCCTTTTTCGAAGTCGGTGTGGATTTTGCCCGCCGCTTGCGGCGCTTTCGTTCCGCGCTCTATCGTCCAAGCGCGCGTTTCCTTTTCGCCTGCGGTGAGATAACTTATGAGCCCCAAAAGGGAGTAGCATTTGCTTACGAGTTTGTCAAGTCCGCTTTCGCTCAACCCGAGCTCCGTCATAAACATTTCTTTTTCGTCGTCGGGCAGTTCGGACAATTCCTCTTCGAGTTTGACGCATAGGGCGACGACTTCGCTGTTTTCTTTGGCGGCGTATTCTTTGACTGCGCGGACGTAGTCGTTGTCCTCCTCTCCTTCGTTTACGTTCGCGCAGTAAATGACCGGTTTGGACGTCAAAAGGAACAGTCCGTCGGCAAACGCTTTTTCCTCTTTGCTTAGTTCCGCGCTTCTGGCAGGACGTCCCGCTTGAAGTTCGGCGTCGAGTTTAAGTAGAATATCAAGCTCCTCTTTATACTTCTTATCGCCGCTTTTCATTGCGGTTTTGGTTTTGTCTATACGGCGACTTAGGGTATCCATATCGGCGAATATGAGCTCCAAATTTATCGTTTCTATGTCGCGGACGGGATCTACCGCGCCGTCGACGTGAGTGATGTTTTCGTCGTCGAAGCACCTTACGACGTGGACCACCGCGTCAACCTCTCTGATGTGGGAGAGGAACTTATTGCCCAGTCCTTCGCCTTTGCTCGCGCCCTTGACCAAGCCTGCTATATCGACGAATTCTATCGCCGTATAGACCGTGCTTTTGCTCTTGTAAAGCGCGCTTAACGCGTCTATTCTCTCGTCCTTGACGGTGACTATTCCTACGTTCGGTTCGATAGTGCAAAACGGATAATTCGCCGCCGGCGCGCCTGCTTTCGTCAGCGCGTTAAACAGCGTACTTTTGCCTACGTTAGGTAAACCTACAACACCCAGTTTCATATATACAGCCCTCCGAATTTTTAAAACCGACATAAATTATACACCACCCGAATATCGTTTGTAAAGGGAGAAGCGGACATATTGCATTTCTTTACGTCCATAAAAACTAAGTAGCACTGCATCGGAGACGCTTTATGAACGAATATTTGAGTGGCTTTATTTTAGGACTCGTTCAGGGCTTGACGGAGTTTTTGCCGGTTTCGTCGAGCGGACACCTCGCGCTTTTGGAGAGGTTGGGAGTAGGCGAGGAGAATTTGTTTTTCAATCTCGCCCTGCATCTTGCCACCTTGCTTGCGGTAATCGTCGCGTTGCGCGAACCGCTGTGGCGGCTTATCAAAAATCCGCTGTCCGATAAGGCGAAATTTATATTGATAGCGTCTATCCCTACTGCGGCAATGGCGGGAGTTATCAGGTTCTTTATTCCCAATAATATTGCGTTTCTTCCGTTTTGCTTTATAGCAACCTCGGTTATTTTGCTTCTTCCGTCCGTGCGTCGGGCAAAAGCGTGGCAATTCGGACAAAAAGGGCTTGTCAAGCGCGCATTGTTTACGGGGATAATGCAAGGGCTTGCGTGTTTTAACGGCGTTTCGAGAAGCGGTTCGACCGTGAGCGCGATGAGTCTTTGCGGCGCGTCCCCCGAGGATAGCGCGGAGGTGTCGTTCTTACTGAGTATACCGATAATAGTCGGAAGTTCGGCGGTGGAGCTGTTTGCCGGCGGAGGCGGCAGTATTGACGGCGGCAGCCTGTTCGTGGGCGCGGTAACCGCTTTTTTAGTGGGGTTGTGCGCGGTTTACGCCTGTATGAAAATAATCAAAAAACGCAAATTATGGATATTTTCCATATACACGTTTTTGATGGGTATAGCCTCGTTTTTGCTGCTGTATTTATAGCTCAAAGTCCGATTGGACGTAGCATAGGCAGTGACAAATTGCAGTTGTTTCGAGCGTATAAGGCAAATAGTCGACGCAGCGCGATATGGCGCGATAGGTAGGGAAAAAACCCGCCGAACGCGAAAAATGTGAAAAAGTCGAGTTATCCACAATAAATTGGTGGGAAAACGACGTGCAATGACCGAAAGATGAGCAAAATGCGAAAAACAGCGAAAAAAGCGACGAGCAAAAGGCGTCGAGTATTGTGGATAACTCTGTGGACAACTTCGCAAAATATGTTACAAAAAGTCGAATAATACGTTTTGATACGCGTTTTGGGACACCTAAACGCGGTCGGCGGGTTTTTTACAAGTTGTCGAACGACGAGGAAAAACGGAAAAAATCAAACGAAGCCGACGTGAAATCGGCGCACAAGGAGGCGGTTATGGAACGAATATCGGAAAATGCGCAAAATACGCAAAAAAGCGGGAAAATCAAAGTAATGGTTTTTCGCAAAAAAACGCTTGTTGCGGTAGTTTTGAGTTTGGCGTTTATCGGGTTGTGCGTCGGCGGCGGAATCGGACTTGCCGCGGCGACGACGGCGAGTCCGTCCGTTAAACCTATCGTAGTTATCGACGCGGGGCACGGCGGGATAGACAACGGCGTAGTGGGTTCTTCGGGCTTAAAAGAGAGCGATTTCAACTTGAAAATGAGTTTGGACCTTGCCGAATTTTTGCAAAACGCGGGATTTTGCGTAGTTATGACGAGAACGGACGAAAACGGGCTTTACGGCGACGGCGACGGCAATTTCAAAAAGGCGGATATGGCGGCGCGCAAGAAAATTATCGTGGAAAACGCTCCGGATATCGTCATAAGTATCCACGCGAACAAGTACCCCAACGACGCCAAACGCCGAGGCGCGCAGGTGTTTTACGATGCTATGAGCGAGGGCGGAAAGGCGTTGGCTACGGGGATTCAGGCGGGGTTGAACGGCTTAAATTCCGATTACGTGGGCAGGAGTTTTGCGGCGCTTGCGGGGGATTATTTCATGCTGAAATGCACCAAAAATCCGTCCGTTATCGTCGAATGCGGGTTTTTGAGCAATGCGGAAGACGAAAAACTGCTTCAAGATAACGATTATCGGCAAAAGCTCGCTTTCGCGATATACAGCGGCGTGGTCGGCTTCCTTTCCGACGGCAATGCCGAGGCGTAATTTGCTTAAATATGCGGTTTAGGACGCCAAACGCGATACCGAGTATTCTCTTGTTGACATATTTTAGCAATTCGCATATAATGGAATAATAAAATGGGCGGCGCGGAAGTAAAGCGCCCGAAAGTTTACGGAAACGTGCAGACAACGTACAAAGAGGGAGAACGACATTGTCTAAGTGCAAGCTAATCATAAACAGACTCAGCGGCAACGCGCACGGTTTTATGGAGACCGTGGAGACCGAGGCTCTGCTTAAAGAAAAATACGACGTCGTGGATACGATAGTTATCGACCACTCTCACGACGTTAAAATGCGCGACGAAATAAAAGGTTACGACGCGTTGGCGGCTTGCGGCGGCGACGGTACTTTAAATTCCGCAATCAACGCGGTCAAGGGCACGGACGTAGAACTTATATACATCCCTTGCGGCACGTTAAACGACACCGCCAAGAGTTTGCGGCTTGCAAAAGAACTTTCCAAAAGCGACAAGAGAATAAGGCGCGTGGATTTGGGGCAGATTGGCGACGTGCGGTTTGCCTACGTTTTCGCGGGCGGAACTTTTACTTCGATAGGGTACGAAACGAAGATAAAGAACAAAAAGCACTTTAAAATGCTTGCGTATCTGTTTATGGTGTTTAAAACTTACAAGGTTCACAGGATCAAGGCGAAAGTAACTTTAAACGATAAAGTTTTGGACGACGAATTCACGTTGATTATGGCGATAAACTGTTCTCGCTGTTTCGGCTTTAAGTTCAACAAACGCTTTTCCCACAACGACGGGCGCGGACAGCTTCTCTTGATAAAGAGCCCGAAACACGACGGATTTTTGGGCAAAGTCGAGATATTTTTCCCGTTTTTCAGAGCGTTTTTCATGGGCTTTAAGAGGGAAAAGGACGGCAAAAAACTTAAATTTCTCGATTTTTCGAACGCAAAAATAGAATTGGCAAACGAAACCGCATTTACCGTGGACGGTGAGAAACTGGTCCTCGGCGGAGAGAAAGAACTGTCGATACTCAAACAAAAACTCAATTTGGTAACTTACTAGTTTATTGCGAGTTATTATATAATATATCTATAATATTATTTTCATTATATTTTTATTTCGAAATCGCTTTACAAAGGCGGTTTATTTATGTATAATATTCCTCACAATGTCCTTGCTGTCGCCATTGACAGCCGGTAAAGACCATAAGGAGGTAGAAAAATGAACAAGTACCAGTTATTGTACATCATCGATAACGGTATCGGCGACGAGGAGAAGCAAACTGTCATCGACAAGTTTTCCGCGTTGATCGAGGAGTTGGGAGGC
>CAYVEU010000165.1:0-4598 GCA_964450015.1 uncultured Christensenella sp.
ATTCTGCTCCTTCTTCTCGCTCAAATTTTATTCTTACCTCCTCTTTTATGATAGGTTCGCCGAAGTCGTAGCCTTTATCGTCCGTGTCGATTAGATCTATAAGGTTATATCCTTTCGGCACTACGATTTCGGGAGTATCTTTATTCTTGCGTTTCATTTACACCTCCTTTACTTGCCGTCCTTTCCGGATTTATTTCCGCTCACGGGTTTGTTCGTTTGCGCTGTATTTGTTTTGGGCTGGAACCTCGTTGCCGTGTCTTGTATCGCTTTGATTACCGTACATTCGTAATAGTTGTCCGACTTGTCGGGGCGGTACAGTCCGCTTGTTTCAAAAATACGCAGCATCTGTTCCTTATCGCCGTTGCACCAAAACGCAAGTTGGTTCATTAGCGTCATATCCGACCTACTATGGTCGTTTTTAATATCTTCTCCGCTGTATAATGCTTTGAATCTCTCTCCGTCTTTGCCGTTTTCCGCACGTTCCACTACTTCACGGTCGCTTAATCTTGACAAGCCCTCTATGCCCTGTCCCACTCCCGAAATAGGCGTTCTTCTTTCGCATTTGCTTTCGATTACGCTCTTTATCCGCGGCTCGTCGAAACTCTTTAATTCCGTGCCGCCCATATCGTCGCCCGTCATTGCAATAAAATGTGCGCCGCGATAAAACTCCATTTCGCCGTCTTTTGAAAACGTGCGCACGTCCATTCCCTTAGTCTTACCGAAAAAGTGTAGTCCCTTTCCGCTTACGGACTTTTCACAGTACATACCGTCGCACTTGTCGTAGAGGTCTTTGGCATACGGTTTCATATCGCCGTTTTCTTCAAAGCAATCGTCGAGGTCTATACACGCTATACCGTCTTTACCGTCAAGCGCGTATGCAAGCGCAACGCCGCCGTGATACCTTGCGTATTCTCTCGCTTCTTCGAATGTAGTCCACGTCGTAGGATCGTCGCTCTTTGCCATTTTGCCCGTATGGACGTCTATAAGGAATTTATCGAGTCTGCCTTTTTCTTCGTTCATTCTCGTCCGAACGATAACCCAATTCGGCTTAGCTTTCATTTCGTCGGGTACGTTCTCGATAAGCTTTTGTTCCACCGCCATAAACTTCTCCGACTTGCTCTCGCTCGGCTTGCTGTATACCGTATAATCTTCGGCGGTCTTGCCTTTTACTTGCGCGATAAAATCTTCCGCTTTCATGTCCACCTTTTGGGCTTCTTCTTGTTCCGCTTGGCGGTTGATTGCCTTTACCACAAACCCGTCGGGTAGGCTTATTCTTATCGTGCCTTTTTCTTTGTTTTCCTTTAACAATGAGTTAGGTATGTAGTAACAATACCCGTCGTATTCGCCTTGCGGCATACGAAACATTGTTTTGTCATCGTACTCGGCAATTTTCGCTTTTGCATCCACGGAAACGTAACGCCATCCGTTATCTTCTGCTTGCGCTCTTTCTACCGATTGCTCGGTTTTTCTCTCTTGCTGATAGTCCGACGACGCCGTCTTATCCATACGCTTAAAAAGTTGATATGCGGATAGTTCAACTTTTTCGTCGGTTTCTCTGTTCTTCGCCGTAAACTTGAAATCGTCGGGAACACTGATTTTTACTCGCTCCCCCTCGCTCTCCTCATCTTCTCTTACAAACGCATTCGGTACATAAAACCCGTAACCTGCAATTTCCGTAGATTTAGGCATAGCAAATAACGTGCTCTTTTCGTATTCGCCCCTAATTGCTTCTCGCGGTACGCTTATCGTTGTCCACTGTTTATCGTTTTCGTCTACTTTGCGAATATAATCTTTATCGAGCGTTCCGTGAACAATTTTTTTGAAATCTTCCGCCGACAATTGTTTTTCGTCGTCCGTTTCCCTATTCCATAGCGTGACTATATCGCTCTCTTTTAAGCGTAAGTTATACGCAAGCTCACGCGAATCGCTCTGCAAATCGCTTATCTGAGTCGTGCGTTTTATGCGGTCGTTGTATATGTTATATGTGTAACCGTTGTATTCTCCGCTCGTCGGCATTCTCATAAAACTGCTCTTTTCGTATTTCTTTATTCGTGCGTCTTGCGACACCGTCACATCTATCCAATTTTGCTTCTTGTTTTCGGGCATTTTCTTCCACTCCTTGTTTTCGTAAATTATCGGTCTGTCGCCGTATCTTTCCGCTCTGATTTGATCCGCAATTTCACGAGTAGAAACGTACTCGCCTTGCGCCCACTGTCCGTCCGTCGTATCGTATCTTGCGGCGATAATATAATCGTTCATACTTTTGCGGTAGATAATAGCAATGTTCCTATCGTCAGCATCTTTCATAATGTTGACAACGCTGTACCCGTATTTCGTCTTATCTTGGTACTCCCCTTGCAACATATTTTGCTCATTAGCTTTGCGTATTTCTTCGCTTATCTCCGTTAGCTTTTCGGGCGTAACATACGAAAGATAATAATCCCTCGGCACTTTTCTATCCGTATTAACATCTTCTATTAACATATCGATTTCCTCCCTCGTTTCAAAAGAGCGCTTAAATAACGTGCCTATTTTGCCGCTTTCCTTGTCAACATATACGGGCGTATATGCGACTTTTCCGTTGACGTTATCTTCCATTACCGAATAGTATTCTTCGCGCTTATTGCTTTGCAATAACTCATTTTGCTTTTTGCGCATACGGTTTATAAACCCATCTAAGATAGCGCGGTGCGTACTTAACGCAAATTGTCCGCGGTGTCCTTCCTTCTCGGCAATTACCGTATCGTTTGCCCACGCTTTATTGTCGCGTGAAATTCGTCCGTCGTCGTAAAACTGTTGCACGGTATTGGCAAGCACATAATTTATCTCGTTTATGCCGTACTTTTCTATAAGCTCGTTTTCAAACCCTACTTTTAGGTTCATTCCGTCAAAGTTTTCGGAAATAGCCTTATCGATTGCCTCTTTACATTCCGTATGCCGATTTAACGTACTTATATACTCGTCGCGTTTCGCTTTAACAACTTTATGGACTGCGACTTGCATATTCCCGATTGCCTTATCCTTGTCCTTTATTTCGTCCTCAGCTATATCTCTGTCTATTTTCAAAAAGAAGATCTTAAACTTTTGCGCCGTTTCCTCCGACAAATAACTTACGGGAGAAGCCACCACATAACTGTCCGCTTTTTCTTTTATTTCGGGAAGCTCGTCTATACTCAATTTCGGCAAATAATAGAACGCCGTTTCCGAGGTGTCTTTACCGTAGAAAACCGTAGTTTTTCTATCAAAATCCCCCTCGTTCCACTCGTATCTATCCGATACGATTTCTTTATGGTTTTGGTCGTTGTACTCCGTCACCAAATCCGCGTCATCGGAGTAATTGTTAATACTCGCATGTTCGGCTTCCAAGTAATAATCATATAGATTTTCAAGTATATTCGGCGCGTCTACTAGCAACGCTTGAAAATCTCTATCCATCAGATTATCCTTGGCTTCCTCGCCTAAAAATACGGACATTTCGTTATAAAAATGAATTCTACTGCTGTCGGTTTTGATAAGTTCTTCGGGTGCTTTCTTTACCGCTTCGTCATAGAACCTTTTGTACTCTAATTCTACGCTTTCTTTAACTCTCTCCGCTAAACTCATCGCTTCCGTCGATTTACTTTGTTTGCTATCTGCGTTTTCGGCATACACCCTTAATTTTTCGTCAGCAATATTTTTTACAAGCGCTTTTCTCACGTCGCCTATTTCCCAACCGTACTCGGCAAACGGTACACCCTCAAAACGCGCCGTAAAATATTCAAGCACGTCTTTTATATACGGCTTTATATCTTCGGCTGCCGACGGTCCCGTATCTATTAGATATGGTTTAAGGTCGGTTCGCTCGTTGAAATTGTTGTCTACAAGCCCGTCCGTAAACCGAGCGTCGAAATAGCTCATTTCATTGTCTATAACACGGTTCATCGATTCCGACATATAATACCTTGCGCTTAAATACGCCCACCCTTTGTCGGTGTTTATAAACTCAGCCCAATCGGTTTTTTCTATGCCGAATATTCCTTTATGCAGTTCTGCTTCTTCCGTGGTCGATAGTTTCCTTTCCGTATCGTCACCGTTTAACGCTACTACGGGCAAGCCAATATTTATCAGCAATTTTGCCGTGCGTTTCCTAAGCGGTAACATCCCGTCCCACATGTATCCTTTTTTGTGCATATCTTCTTTGTCGATAGTGTAATCGGGTAACACTGCCACTTCCATAGTGGCGATTTTATCTTCGTTATCTATAAATATCTCCTCCCTTTTTTCGTCTGACGGTTCTATAAATACCGTCTTATACCCTTCTTCCGCAATATCGGGTATCACTAAATCAAACGCTTCCGAATCGAGTGACAAAACCTTTTCTTTCTTTCCGTCAAACGTGTCAACAATAAGCGGTAAATCGTACCGTCTTGAAAGTTCTTCGGCGCGTTCGCCGTAAATCTCGTAATTGTCGCCGTTGCCGATGAACACATACGCTTCGGGGTTTTGGCTTTGCTTCTTTTTGTAAAGTTCGGTATTTGCCGCACCGAGTGTGCGACGCGTTTTCTGCTTATGTTTCCTCTGTGCCAACTTTTGCTCCGGCAACGCCATAGCCACTTCGT
>CAYVEU010000166.1:0-4561 GCA_964450015.1 uncultured Christensenella sp.
TTCAACCTGTTTACATCAATAGCCGTAAACGCTACGCCTGCAAGCGGATACTCACCCGCCCATCGGGCACTCGTCGCACGCTATGTCTATAACTTCTATAACGTTAGGATTGGAGCTGTCGCCGCCCATGGCAAGCTTAACGCGTTCGGCAAGGATTGCGCGCTCTTTATATACGCAACACCGCATAGTCGCTTCCTTACCGGTAACGATTTTTTTCGGAATATCCGTTACCGACTCCAAAAGCTTGTCGTTAAAGGCGCAAGCCGCAACCTCGCGCAAAACCTTGTATTTTAAATATTGAACCTTTGTATCGAATTTTCTCATTTTAAACCTCTCTCGTCCAAAATTTCACCCGCAAGCGATTTGAGATAGAGTACGTCGTTATCTATCAATAAATAACTCTTTTCCGTTCCGTATTTCGGCAACGATACGCTCCCCGCGTTGGCGACTATTATACCGTCTTTTTCCTTTATAAACCCCGTATGCTTGTGCCCGTAAATAAGCACGTCGCAATTTTTTGGGATATTGTCTATATCGTACTTGTGCCCGTGGGTGCAAAACACCCTCTTCTTACCGACGTACACGACCGCGCTTTCGGTAAAAGCAAATTGCGAAATAGCTTCGTCTACCTCGCTGTCGCAATTGCCCTTAATCACCGTCAATTCCCGCATATTGTTGAGAACTTCGGCGACCTTTAACGGCGCGTAAGTCTCGGGCAACGGATTGCGCGGTCCGTGGTTGTAGATATCGCCTAATATTATTATTCCGTCCGCTTTTTCATTTTCGGCTATTCGTTTTATAGCTTCCGCGGCGGTAAAAGAACCGTGTAAATCGCTTGCAATCAGTAGTTTCATATCCTTTAATCGTAATTTAGGGTCACCTTCTTTCCCATTTTGCGCAAATTGTCGGCGATGCTTTCCACAAGTTTCATCTTCATCGTCGTATCAATCGGCAGTCCCTGATGCGCCGCGTTGATGCTCTGTCCGACAAAGAAATTGATATCGGTGCCTTCCTCGAACAGCACGTTGGCGAGCAAACTCGCCCCGTCCTTTTTCTTGTAGGTTTTCGGGGTAAGGTCGCTGCTTGACAGGTATTTTTCCGACAATTCTTTCAAACGTCTTAACGTGATGACTCCTTCGGTAGTCAAGTCTATACCCTCTATAAACCCTATGGGGGGAACGTCCTTGTCGGGAAAGTCGAAGCTGGTTTCCAACGGCTTTTTGAGGTATCTTGCAACTATAATACTGCTCGTGCCGCCGCAAACGACTTTTTTGCCGTCGCCCTCCAAAAACCTTGCGATATAAAAATCGTCTTTCGTCTTGTCTACGGGCGGACCTACCATGATATTTACGTTGAGCCGTTCTCTGACTTTAACCGCGGCGACTGTGGTATCGTCCCCCGGTTTATCGAGATACAAGTCGTTGCACGCCCCTGCAAGAAGGCACGCTATGCACCTTGCGCTCATGTCTTTTCGGACGTTTTTATCGAGATACTCGATAACTTCGGGGCGCTCCCAGCCGAAATTCATAAGCATGCCTATGCCTGCGTGGATAACCCCGTCGCTCATCACCAAAATTACGTCGTCGGCGGACAGTTTCAAATCGGATTTATAAACAATTCTGTCCAAAACTTTCATTTCTTCACGTTCGAGCTCCACGCATTTGCCGTTATGAATATAGATTGCGGGTGGATTGTCGAATTCCAGCAGATACCCCTCGCCCTCGTCGTTTACGTGTATGACGGAAAACGTCGCGTACGCCACGCCGCGCTCCTTACAAACCGGCAATGACTGAATAATGGTTTCTACGCAGTCGTAAATCGACACGTCGTTTCCTACCATCGTGCAAAGAATTTTACTCGTTAAAGTAGCTAAAATATTGGCTTTTACGCCGCTCCCCAGACCGTCGGCAAGCACCAACGTCGTATAGTCGCCGTTTTTGCCGCATTCTACTTTGTCGCCGCAAAGTTCTTCGCCTACGTGATTTAGCGAGGTATACCCCGTTTCCAAACAAAGCGGCATTATTCCTCCGTATCCTCGCTGCCTATCAGCGTTTTCTTCAAATTGAGCAACGCGACTTTCGTTTCCGCAGTCGTTTCGCCAAGCAGCGACGCTATTTCCTGCGCCACGCGCATTTGCTTCTTTATTACCTCGTCGGTCGTCGCAAGCGTGTCCATTTTAACCTTGGTCAGCCTGTCGTTATACGTAACGCTGTCCGTTATGTCCTTCATAACCGCAAACACTATCTTGTGGTCGGATAAAAACACGAGGTTCAATTCTACGTATTTTTTCGTCTTGTTGATAAATATCTTTTTGCGGTTTAAATTCTTGCTTTCGACGAGCGCAGTCATAACCTCGGCGGAATCGAACGCGTCGAACGCGTTTATGCCTCTTGCGTCCATATTGCCGATACCCAATACCGCTTTTGCTTTCGCATTGATTTCGGTAATTTTGAAATCGCTGTCGAGTACCACTATGCCGTTGGGGCTGTGTTGAATAATCTCTACCCCTACGCTCTCCGCACGCTCGCGCATATACGGTACGCACATATCCAAATCGGCGTAGCCGTTTATTACCGCAATCGCCTTTTCTCGGCACGTGGAATATCCGCATGCGCCGCAATTGTACATTTTCTCGGGCGAATTTTTACCGGTCCGTGCCAAAACGTCGTTTATTTCGCGTTCCGTCGGGATAATACCGCGCCGTCTCATACGCGGATAAGTACAAGACAAATCCTCTTCGGTATCTATATGTATCTCTCTATCACCCGCCGCAGACGCATATTTTCTCACGTCCGCATTTGCGTTTATCGCGCCTTTTTTAAGTCCGCTGCACGGTCCGTTTACGCAGGCGAAATCGCAGCAGTTCATTTCCAAAAACGTTCCGCTCAATTTATCGATATTTCCCAAAACCTCGATACAACGGTCTGCGCCGTCCACTGCAACGTATTCGTACCCGTCGGGGCATACGGTAAAGCTCTTTATAATACCTCTCCCTATCGGATAGTATTTTGCCTTGTTTATATCGCCTTTGCCGAAAGGCAAGGAAGCAATCTGTTCCAAATCTATCCCCGCGTTATCGAACATCGAACGAATTTCTTCAAAAGTAAGCACTGCGTCGATAAGTCCGCTTTCGCTCGCTTCCCGCTTTTTTGCTATGCACGGTCCGATAAAGACGACTTTTGCGTTCGGGTATTTTTTCTTTAAAATTTTGGCGTGCGCAAGCATGGGGCTTACGACCGGCGCCAAAAATTCCAACGCGCGCGGATAATAGGTTTGTATCATACGGTTGACCGCGGGACACGCGCTGGTTATGAAATTCTTATATTGCCCGCTCTTCAACAGCTCTTCGTAGCGATTGGTTACCGCAGCCGCGCCGATTGCGGTTTCCTCCGCGTCGGAAAAACCGAGTTTTCCGAGGGCAATCCTGAATACCGAAAAGTCCTGAATATCGAAGCTGGAAACAAAACTCGGAGCAACGCTTGCCAAAACTTGCGCGCCGCTTGAAATAAGCGCCTTTACGCTGTCGATTTCCGAATGTACCTTTTTGGTGTTTTGCGGACAAATTGCAGTGCATTTACCGCACAATATACACCTGTCTTCTATTATTTTCGCCTGATGGTTCTCAAACTTTATCGCCTTGACGGGGCACTCCCGCAAGCATTTGTAACAGTCTTTACAACGGGCGTTCTTAAAATCCAAATAAACTGTCATAATAATTTCGTGTATTACAAATTAAAGAAAGGATAAACTTCTTTTACGAACTTCTCCTCTACGTTATCGGGCGTAAAACCGGTCAGTATTTGCCCGTCACATTCAACCGTAACGCCCTCGGCGCAATGTCCGAGGCAAAAGCTTGCTTTTAGATCGGCCAAGTCTTCGACGTCGTATTTTTTAATCATTTCCTTAAAGCGCATTATAACTTCGTGCGAGCCTTTAAGGTGGCAGGAACTGCCCACGCAAACTTTGATTTCTACCATAACCCTCCTTTATAGTCGCCGCATTAACGGGTGCTTTACGCGGCAAAATAAACTTAATTTAAATTTTCAAATAAAGCGTTGTCGGCATAAATGTCGGATAAAAGCTATTTGCCCTATTTTATCCTTACTTACTTACTTTATTGTTGCTTTTTATAAATACCCCGAAAGCCACAAGGCTTTCGGGGTAAATACTTTTTTAATCGTAATCGACGACATCCACCCAACGCATTAAGAACTCGCGTTCTTCCTCTTTGCCTTTCACCATTTGGCTTGCGGCAACGATGGGTATCCATTTCTGAACGTACTGCTTAGCCGTATCGCTTTTAAGGCAGAACATATTGAGATACTTATCCGCAAGTTCCGCTTGCCCCGCGAGATTAAAGAGTAGATAAGTTCTCGCAACGTCCGCGGAAGCGTTTCCTTGCGTCACGTGCGACCAATCGATAACAAACGCCGTACCGTCGTTTGCTATTATGACGTTGCTGGGGTTGAAGTCTCCATGGCACACTTTCGTATGTTTGGGCATAGATTCCAGTCTGGTATGCAAGTCGTATCTGGTCGTTGCGTCCAAATCGACTTCGCTT
>CAYVEU010000167.1:0-4486 GCA_964450015.1 uncultured Christensenella sp.
TGGAGAATTTCAAGCGGAACGCCGTGGGGATAACGTTACTTATTTTGATTGCCGTAGCAATAATTGCGGTGGTCGTTATCGTGGCGGTCGACGCAAACAAACCAAAGGTTGACAACGAGTATTTTATAGATACCGCGCCGATAGATTACGGGTCGGCGGAGAACGTTATTTACGTCAAACGTTTTCGGGACACGGTAGGAGATTATTTCGGTTCGCAGTCTATCAATTTGAGCGGCTTTGCGGATAGACTGTTAAACGCTTTGTCCGCAGCGCGTATTCCCGCAATCAAGTTGGATAAGCTGGCGACGGCGATAAAAAATAACGATTTAAGCAGGCTTTCCGACGCGATAAACAACGGACAAGTTACAAAAGAAATGCTCGAAGAAATTTTTTCCAAGACGAGTTTCGTTATTTTGGGGAGTTTTTTCCGTTCTTTTTACCGTGAAAGCGGTTTAACAAGTGAAGAATTCAGCGCGTTTATCTACAATTATCTCGATATTTACGAGTCTTCCGAGTACAAATCCGCGCTTCACGCGGTAGGGAAAGAGCAATTTACGGATTTGATAGGATATTCCACTTATTTTCTCTCAATCGCCGACGATATGAACGACGGCGGTCTTTTTGCCGACGACGATATCATGGCTTCGGCGTTGTATCAGCTGGGAGCGGTTCTCGTAAAGAGTGCGGACGGCGGCGCGGCGAATTTGGAAAAAGTACTGGGATTTGAGTGGATTTATGCGTCCGACAATGAAAACTACGCGAAAATCAACGCGTACACAGCGCAAATTAAAAACAATCTCGGATACGTTTTGCCGATGGCAGGGTACGTTTTAAAAGAGATTGACGTAAATACGCTGAAAATTTTGCGGGCTACGGATTATTCGGACGACGCGGAAAGGATTTACGCCAAAACGGCGGCGGTTAAGGCGGCAATCGGCGGAATAGAGAAATTTATAGCCGATTTCGGAAGCGAGTACGGAGCGGAGAACGTCAACGAGGTGTTTGCAAGGTTGCAGTTAATCTGCGTAAATCTTTACGGAGCTATCGTCGAGGAGTCGGACGGCGACAGGGATAGCTACGCGGAATTGACGGCAAGGACGGCGGAGCACTTTAAGGATTTTTCGGCGGCTGTACAATTGCTGGGCGGGAACGACCGTTCGTTGGAGGAATTGAAGGCAATGACGGACGAAAACGAGTTCGGAAAGCTAAAAGAGGCGGCAAATGCCGTAGACGTTATGTCGCAAGACGCCGACACGGCGTTGAGCGGGATACTTTATATGTGGATAACTTACAGAGCGTACGAAGCGGTCGGGGAGGAGTAATGGCTATATTGAAAGCGAGCGACGTTAAAAAGTCGTTTGGAAAGTACGAAGTGCTTAAAGGCGTGAGTCTTACGGTAAACGAGGGGGATTTTATTTCCATTTTGGGCGCGTCGGGAAGCGGTAAAAGCACGCTTTTAACCATTTTGGGCGGCATGGACAAAGCCGACGGCGGTAAGGTCGTATTCGAAGACAAAAACGTAAGCGAGATGAAAGAAAAGGAACTCGCCGCGTTGCGTAGAACGAAAGTCGGGTTCGTATTCCAGTTTTTTAACCTCGCGCCGTATCTTACAGTGGAAGAGAATATCTTTTTGCCGCTTGTTTTGGACGGGAAAAACCCCAAAAACCATCGGGAAAAGTTCGATTATCTCATCAAATATCTTAAAATCGAAAATTTAACGGATAAGCTCCCCAACGAGCTTTCGGGCGGCGAACAGCAAAGGACGGCGATAGCGCGCGCTCTTATTTACGAACCGGAGATAATATTTTTGGACGAGCCGACGGGCAACCTCGATTCCGCGAGCGCAGAGGAGATAATGGTTTTATTAAAAAGTGTGAACGCCGATTTGAAAACCACCGTTTTGCAGGTTACGCACAGCGAAAAAAACGCCGCTTTCGGCAACCGTATAATAAGAATAAGCGACGGACAAATAACCGAGGACATATATCTTGCGGGGCAAGATATGAGGGAAGAGGTAATAGTTAAGAGTGAAGAAGAAGGGATAGGCGAGCAAGCTCGCAGTGAAGAAGCAACAGAAAACAGTGAAACAGAAAACAGTGAAGAGGAAAAGAAAGAAGAGCAGGCTCGCCGTGAGGAAGCATCGGTAAGCGGCGAAGAATAAAGAGGAAGGGAATTTGCGGATTTTACTTAGGCATACCTTGCGAAGTATCAAGGACAATATCGGACAGCTAATCGTCATTTTGCTTACGGTGACGGTCGTTTCCGCGCTGTTTTTCGCAACCCTGACGATAGGCGGGCTGTTTACGAATTTGCAAACTTCTATAAGGTCGAGATTAAACGGAGATACCGACGTGACGGTGGAAGACGGCACGTTCAGTTTGGCGCGGTTCGATGAATTTATAGCGATAAATTCGGATAAAGTGGAATATGCGGAAGTTTATACGCAAATACCGTCGTTGTTCCGTCCGTCGGACGGCGCGGAAAGCAAGACCGTCGTGACGGAAGCGACCGATTTAAGGGCGTTTGCCGCTAGGCATAAGGATATGCCGATTTACGAGGAATACGGTTTCAGCTACGGGTATCCCGAGGTGTGGATAGGACGTTCGTTTGCCGAAGAAAACGGTATAAAAGCGGGGGATACGATAGAACTTTATTTGGAAACGGACAATAATTACCGTCGTCTTACCGTTTCTTATATATTTGAAAATTACGGCATATTCGCAAACAACGTCGTAAACAACGTGCTTATCGACTATTCGGCGGTCGGGAACAAAGGGCTCGTCAATATCGCGGGCGTAAAGTTGAAGAGCGGCGTGGATAAAACCGCGTTCGAAAGCGAGCTGCAAAGTTGGCTTGGCGACGGCGTGCACGTAACCGACAGCGTGGACGCGGACGAAATCGCAAACGTGGTAAACAGCAACCAAAGACTTTTGAATATCGTTTTGACGTTTGTCACCGCGCTTATGATATTTATTTTGATAACGTCGTTCTTGGTCGTCTTTAAAAAGCGCGTTGCGGAATTGAATTTGTTCCGCGCGGCGGGTGCGTCCGATATGCAAATAACGGCAATGCTGATAATAGAAGGGCTTATTTACGGATTTACCGGCGCGTGCCTAGGTACTGCGATAGGTCGAATAGGTATGCAAATAGCCGCCAATGCGGTTATTCCCAATTTCCCCGACGCGGTGAGTTACGGCGCGAGCGACTATATCCTTTCGGTGCTGTTCGGCACTGCCGTTTCAGGTCTTGCTTCGGTTTTGCCTGTGTTGCGGGCGCGAAAAGAAACCGTCAGGCGCGCAACTTCAAACGCGGCTTCCGCCGTTCGTCGGCGTTCGCCGCTACCTACGGTAATCTCGGCGGCGCTGGTCGTTGTTTTTGCCCTGTGCACGGCGTTCTTTTCTGAAAAATCGATAATTTTTACAATTTTACTGGTGTTCGGTTCGGCGGCTTTCGTGTTTTTCGTCGCGCCGTACGTCTTGACGTTAGTGTCGCTTATTATGCGCAAAATAAACGTTATGCGAACGGGCAGTATGGGAATACGGCGCAATCCGCTTGCCAGAATTTTGAGCGCGATGACGGGTTTCGTAATAGTCTTTACTTTCGTGACGGTCGGGATAGTCAATATAATAATCGGCGCGATAACGCCCGAAAACAGCCGGTATAATGCCGACTTCGTTATAGCATGCGCAGGCGATAGCGACTTGCGCGACGTGCGCAAAGACGTCGAAAAGATTTACGGCGTTACGAGTGCCAATCTCTATTTTTATGACGCCTTTATCGGTGATACGGATACCCAAAACCCCGAATATACTATTTACGGCGCGGACGGCGGCAACGCGGTAAAGCAGATAATGCCAAACGTAGGCGACGAGGCGTTGAGAGCGTTTGATACCGAGTTGCATCCGATTGTTATAAGCTACGATTTGGTAAAGCGGTTCGGCTGGAAAGTGGGCGATACCGTAAAGCCCGTACTTTCGGTCAACGGCGAGGCGTACAAAGAGCTGTACGACGAGTTTACCGTCGTGGGAATAGACTATACCGAAACGGCGAACGACAGGAAGGCGGTCATCAGAAATTCTTCGTTCAGAGTAGACGGCAAAGCGTACGAAGCGAAAAACAGCGTTATTTTCGTAAACACGCGTAAAGACGTTCCGAACGACGATTTGTATAAGGAAATGCGCGATAAGTGCGAGGAAAAATACTGTTACGTACTGAGCTTCGACGACTGGGCGTACGCAACTAGCGTAGGAATACGCGGAGTAGCCACGCTGCTGAGGATTTTGCAAGTCGCGGTAAGCTTGGTCGCGTTGGTCGGCGTAGTCAATTTGACGATAGTCGCTTTAATGGAGAGGAAGAGGGAATTTAACGTCTTGCGCGCAACTGGTATGGATAAAAAGCGGTTCCTTATTTTGGCGCTTACCGAAAGTTTGATAATAGCGCTTTCGGGTGCCTTGATAGGCGTAGGGCTTGCGGTCATTGTAAATTT
>CAYVEU010000168.1:0-4464 GCA_964450015.1 uncultured Christensenella sp.
GCAAAAAACGGGTCTCAAATCGTCGGCGGTACAGGGTTGTAAAGTGCCCGGATGAAGGAACGGATCGTGTTTTTCCTTCATTACCGCGCGAACGTTATACCACTGTTTCGGAATCTCGTTTTCGGCAAGATACGTCTTGGTGGGTATTGTAACTTCGTTCTTTTTCTTAAAAATCATTTTTACTTTCTCCTTTTGAGTTTTATTATTATTATGTCTCTACGGTATTTTGCCTGTATTGCGCGCTTAATAAACAAAAAAACCCGCCACATACTGGGACGAGTTTTACACCGTGTTGCCACCCAATTTCATAATGCTTGCGCATTACCTTCATTTTCAAGTACTATCATACTCTCACCACTTACGCAGGTATCACGTCAAAAGCTACTTGTTTCCGTTCGCCCTTGCCCTCAACAGTCCATTCAATCAATCCCGATAACCTCGTCGCACCAACCCGAAGCTCTCTGTATATCGTAAAATCGTCTACTACTCTGTCTCAACGGTTTATTAAATTATTTTAAATATACCACCGCTGAATTTATTTGTCAACGGTTTTTTTACAATTTGTTTAATTTGTTTAATTTATCTTTATTAGCTGTCACTCTTTTTGCCGCGGTTCTCTTCATCTACCTTTTTAATTGCGGCATTTAAGTCTTTTAGCTCCCTATACGCTCTCAAATACTGGTCGATATAGTCGTTTTTGTAGGCGCGGTAATATTCGGCAAAATAGTCTCGTTTGCCATCTACGGTGAAAATAGGTTGCGGTCCGTGAATATCGGCGTGAAATTCTTCCGGAGTATTCTTATTTTTCCGTTTTCTTCTCTTCATACACTCCTCCTACAAATTTTATTTGCAATTTTGCAAATATATTTTAGTATAACACAAAAAAATATAAATTTCAACAACAAAACGACCGCAATTTTCATTACGGCCGTTTTCTATGAAAAATCTCTTTAATAAAGTGATTTCCCCGTCATTTCCGCAGGTTGCGCAACACCCATCATTTTGAGTAAAGTAGGCGCAACGTCCGCCAACGTGCCGCCTGCGCGCAACGTCCTATCTGCACCTACGGTAACAAGCGGAACGGGATTAGTCGTGTGTGCGGTGAACGGCGAACCGTCCTTTTCGTACATTTTGTCCGCATTGCCGTGATCGGCAGTAACGATAACTTCGCCGCCCGTAGCAATTAATGCGTCGACGACCTTTTCCAAACATTCGTCAACAGTCTTAACCGCTTTAACAGCCGCTTCGAACACGCCGGTGTGCCCTACCATATCGCAATTTGCGAAATTAAGTATAACGACGTCGTACTTGCCGCTCTTTATCTCTTCTACCGCTTTATCCGTAACTTCGTATGCACTCATCTCGGGCTTTAAGTCGTAAGTAGCCACTTTCGGCGAGGGAATCAACACTCTCGTTTCGTTTTCGTTGGGTTTTTCCACTCCACCGTTAAAGAAGAACGTTACGTGCGCATACTTTTCCGTTTCAGCAATTCTCAACTGTTGCAAACCGTTTTGCGAGATAACTTCGCCCAAGGTATTCGTAAGCTTTTGCGGTTTGAAAGCCGTGTCTAAATATTCCGCAAAAGTTGCGTCGTATTGAGTCATGCCGACGTATACGGGCTCTAAAAAGCCGCTCTTTCTTGCGAACGCGTCAAAGTCTTTCATAATAAACGCGCGTGTAATCTCGCGAGCTCTGTCGGGGCGGAAATTAAAGAATATAATGCTGTCGCCCTTTTCTATTTTTGCCACGGGCTTGCCGTTTTCCGTCACAACTTTTGGCGTAACAAATTCGTCGGTTACTCCCTCTTCGTAGCTTTTAAGCACCGCCGCTTCGGCGTTTTCTACCTGCTCGCCCTCTCCGAGCGTCAGCATATTGTATGCTTTTTCCACTCTGTCCCAACGGTTGTCTCTATCCATTGCGTAGAAACGTCCGGTTACCGTAGCGATTTTGCCGAAATTCTCTTTATCCATATATTCTTGCAACGTATGAATAAAACTTGCGCCGCTCTTCGGGGGCACGTCTCTGCCGTCCAAGAAGCAATGAACGTAAACGTTATCCAGCCCTTCGCGTTTTGCCAAACTTATGATAGCTTCCAAATGCTCAATATGCGAATGAACGCCGCCGTCGCTTAAAAGTCCGTAGACGTGCAACTTTTTGCCGTTGTCTTTTGCGCTCTTTACCGCGTTGAGCATAGCCACGTTTTCAAAGAAATCGCCGTCTTTTATAGACTTTGTTATTCTCGTCAATTCTTGATAGACGACTCTGCCCGCGCCCATATTCAGGTGTCCGACTTCGCTGTTGCCCATTTGTCCGTCGGGCAATCCGACGTCCATGCCCGACGCGCCTATTTGCGTGTGCGGGTAAGTTGCGATAAGCTTTTTAAAATACGGGATACCAGCTTCCGCTATGGCGTTGCCGTAATTGTCGTTATTAATACCGAACCCATCTAAAATAATCAAACCGTACGTTTTTTTCATATCCACTCTCCGTTAATTTCAGTTAAAAAACATTAATAACGCAAACCCTCGAAATATTCAAGGATTTGCGTCATTTGCTTTACGCTTTTATATCCGACAATTAGTAGTTTACTACCTTAGCGAAATCCTCTGCCTTCAAGCTCGCGCCGCCGATGAGTCCGCCGTCGATTTGCGGCATAGCCATAAGTTCGGACGCGTTCTTCGGGTTCATGCTGCCGCCGTACTGGATACGGATAGATCCGGCGCTTGCACGACCGTAGAGTTTGCGAACGGCTTTACGAATAATTTTGATTGTGTCGTTGGCGTCCTGAGCGGTAGCCGTCTTGCCGGTACCGATAGCCCATACCGGCTCGTAAGCGATAACGATTCTTTTCAGTTCTTGCTTGCTAATATCCTTTAACGCTGCGACGGTCTGTCTGGTTACAACCTCGGCAGTCTTGCCGGATTCTCTCTCTTCCAAAAGTTCGCCTACGCAAACGATAACTTTAAGTCCGGCATTCAACGCTGCCTTAGTTCTCAAATTAACGGTTTCGTCAGTCTCTCCAAAGTATTGGCGTCTTTCGCTGTGACCGGTCAAAACGTATTGAACTTTTAATTCTTTCAGCATAGCGGCACTGATTTCGCCCGTGTACGCTCCTTTTTCCGCCCAGTGCACGTTTTGCGCGCCGATTTTGATGTTGCTGCCTCTCGCAGCTTTTCTCGCAACTACGATATCGGTAAACGGTACGCAGCATACGACTTCGCATTTAGCGTCTTTAACTAACGGAATAAGCTCGGTAATAAGAGCTTTTGTTTCGGCAGCAGTTTTGTTCATCTTCCAGTTGCCGGCAATAATAGGTCTTTTCATGATACTTTCTCCTTATTGTTTTTCTATTTGTTTATTTATTGTCGAGGCAAGCTACGCCGGGTAACTCTATGCCTTCCAAAAATTCCAAGCTTGCGCCGCCGCCCGTAGAGATATGGGTCATTTTGTCGGCAAAACCGAGCTTTTTAACCGCCGCCGCGCTGTCTCCGCCGCCTATAATGGTTGTTGCGCCCTCGGCAAGGCTCAAAGCCTTTGCTACCGCAATAGTTCCTTCGGCAAGTACGGGATTTTCGAATACGCCCATAGGTCCGTTCCAAATAACCGTCTTTGCGCTCTTTACTTTTGCCGCAAACAGCGCTCTTGTCTCTTCGCCGATATCAAGCCCCATACTGTCTGCGGGGATATGACCCGCTTTCACAGTTGTGACGTTGATAGGGGCGTCGATGGGGTCGGGGAATTCTTTTGCGATGACGGTATCTACGGGAAGAAGCAGCTCTTTGCCCGAAGCCTTTGCCTTTGCAATCATCTCTTTGCAGTAATCGATCTTTTCGTCGTCCACGAGGGAAGTGCCGACTTCGCCGCCCTGCGCCTTTAAGAAGGTATAAGCCATGCCGCCGCCGATAATCAGCGTGTCGCACTTTTCAAGCAGGTTGGAAATAACCGCAAGCTTATCCGCAACTTTTGCGCCGCCTAAGATTGCAACGAAGGGGTGGTTGGGGTGCTCCAAAGAATCCGCCATGACGGAAAGCTCTTTTTCAATCAGGAATCCGCAGACAGCAGTCTTGACAAGCCCGTACTCCACAATCGCCGCCGTGGAAGCGTGCGAGCGGTGCGCCGTACCGAATGCGTCGTTCACGTAGATATCGCAGTAGGAAGCGAGCTTCTTGCAGAATTCGAGGTCTTTCTTCTCTTCTTCCCAATGGAAGCGGAGGTTTTCGAGGAGGACGCATTCGCCTTCCTTGCAGGCGGCGACCTTAGCCTGTGCGTCGGGACCGATAACGTCGGCAGCGAACGCGACTTTGCCGTCTAAAAGCTCGTTGAGGCGCGCCGCAACGGGAGCGAGGGTGAGCTTTTTGTGCTCGTCCTTCAAAGCCTTTTCGATAATCTTTTCGGTTTCGGCTTTCTGTTCTTCCGCGGTGGGCGCTTCTACCTTCTTCTTATCCTTCTTCGAGCGCTTTACCT
>CAYVEU010000169.1:0-4436 GCA_964450015.1 uncultured Christensenella sp.
GACGAAAATCAATTTGCATTCGGACCTAAGATGCCTATATCCGTTGCGTTTGCGCGCAGCCGCGTTCAATACCAAATGGACAAGAACTATACGGAGGCTCACGACGACGACGTTATTTACGCGACGAATATAACTTCGGCGAAAATTGCCGGGTTTGCGTTTAACGACGAGAACAAAAACGGCATTAACGACGACAGAGTCAAAAACAGAGTCGAGGGCGTAAAGGTCGAGCTTTACGACGGCAACGTCAAAATCGCCGAAACGGTTACCACTTCGGGCGGCTATTACGAATTCGACGGTTTGGAAAACGGCAAGACTTACAGAGTTAAGGTTAATGGTACAAAAATCGGCAAGTCCTACAAAGTTAAGGGTACCGGCAAAAAAATCGGAAAGACTTCCGACGGCGGGTATATGAATAACGGCATAAATTCCGACGGATATTCGAATGAATTAACAATTTCATCGGATATGGACTTGAAAATAGTAAATATAGGCTTAACCAAGTAATTTCCTATCCGAACCCGATTTTATCGGGCGGATTTGGATTGATACTGCGTTAAATCTTTTGCCAATCCTTACGAGGATTGCCTGCGGACTTTGCCTTGTATAAAAGCAAATTCGCCACGTTAAAATTGCTCGCACCTTAAATAATCTATTTCGTGATGACTTTTGCCTAAGCTGACGTTCGTTTACAGGCGTATTCCGAGGATAGGTGAGACAAAAAGCGCGCAAAAGAGATATTTTAAGGCGAGTTTGGATATAAAATTACTAGGTCAACTAAATAGTGAGAGGATTTTTTATGAAGAACGGAAAAAACATTACGTCGAGAAACGGGAAATGGCCGGCGGCAATAATTATTATTGCGTTACTGGTTACGGTAATTTCGCCGCTTATTCTTATCGGCTGTACGGAGAAAACCGTGAACAATCTCGCGCCGATGTTAAATAGCGAAGATATAGCGTATTTGGATGAGATACAAGGAAAAGACAGTTTATATTTCGAATGGCTCAACAATGCGTACAGTAAATCGAAGCCGACCTTGATAGTTATTCACGGCGAGACGACGGGAGCGGGCGAGAAGAAGTTTTCCATGGACTTAGACCCCGAGGTTTATACTTTCCAAAAGGACAAGAACGACGCCGATTACGTCGTTGCGGACAATATAGGTTACAGGGCGGAAGGGCTGAAACTTAATATCAGCCAATACTGGCTTGTGACTTCGCAATGGAACGTGGCTATATTCCACTGGGAGAGATTTGCGGACGAATCAAACCCCGAAGACGTATTGGTCAAACTCTTTACCGTTCCGAAAATGAGATACGTAAGCGGACGCGACGAGGACGGCAACGCAACGTACGAAACGAGCAAGGTGCCGAGAAATTCATTGACAGAAGTATTCGCCGCGTTGTACGTTAAGGAAATGGAGGATAAGTTGAGCGGCAACGAAATCCGTTTTGTCGGCAACGGCGTGGGAGCGGATCTTGCTTTGAGCGCGGCGCATTATCTCGCGCTCTATCAAGAGGACAACCAACTGGCAAAGGACTATCTTCCCGAAAGAATTGCTTTATGTGACCCGTATCTCTCTATCGAGGACTTGCATTTTACCGACGACAAAATCGACTGGGCGGATATAAATACGACGAGCGGAATGCTTAGCGTTGCAAACGATATGCTCGAAAAGGTGGCGGATTACGGCGCGGCAATAGAAATGATAGAGAGCAACGAAATAAGCACGAGAAACGTCACCGGGAGCGACGGGCAGGAGATGACGCAGAACGTTTCCACTTACGCTTACGATATAGAAAAAAGCGCGCTTGCGGAATTGACTTTCGGCAAGCTTAAACAAAAAGTGGCGTATTTGGAACTTAGAGAAAGCTATTCTACTTTATTCCCCGAAGCCGTAAAAGACGTCTATAAAGGATATAAGAGAATTGCATTAGACTGGTATCTTTACAGCATAATAGGTAGCGACGACAGCGGCAACGCGGGCGGCAGCAGCGCTATCGGGTATCCGAGGGAGATTACCAACTTTGCCGACTATTACACTTACACCGGTTTCAACTGGGCTCCGAACGCAACCCGACCCATGGTAAACAACCGCCAGTTAAACAGCGATTCTTCGGGTTATACGTCGAGAGGCAAGAACTATTCCGTGAGTGCTTGGACGCCGACCGTATATACTCGGGCTTTGCGCGGTATTTCCTTTAAAATGGAAAAATACAGCAAAAATACCAGCCTGACGAGCGCGCACGGCAATGCGATTTATCAATATACCGACTACACTTTGGCGCGTTTCCGCTCGGAGAATTTTCAGGTGTCGGATCAAACCGATTATACGCTCGTATGCGGTTACGTCTACGTCGATACGAACGGCGACAAGCTTATGAACGACGGCTATAACGGAATAAGCGGAGTAGAGCTGCAAGCAGTTATTACGACGGGCAGCGGAAACGACGTAAAAAGCGTGGCTTCTTTCACGGTGACGACGGACAAATCGGGCTTCTACGTCATTAAACTTAACGACAAGACGATGGACAGCGAAGGCAATTGGTCGAAAAACGGCTATTCGTTCAGTACCTCGCATACGCTTTCGTTGACGTTGATACCGTCTTCGCACGACTACGTCTCTATTTCGTCGGCGCTTAGCGGGTTGGTGTTCTATCAATCGGTAGGCGGACACAATTTCAGCGGATACACGAGCACGATAACCTTAAATAACTATACGGGCGGTGCGATTAACATCAGCAACTGCTTGGTCAAGCCCGACGAAAAAAACTGATTTATCTATGCGCGGCATAATCGTAGTCAACGGTTATTATTCTACCGACGCGTCGCGGTATCAAGCGGCGCGCGTGGAAGACGAGCTGAAAAAGCTTGGGCTTGACGCAGAAATTTACGTCAATAACCGCGCTATCGACGTTTCCGAAAAAATAGATTGCGACTTTGCCGTATATTTCGATAAAGATATATATCTTGCGAGGAAGTTGGAAGCGGACGGAGTTAGGCTGTTTAACAGTGCACGATCAATAGAAAACGCCGACGATAAGATAAAAACCGCGATTATTTTGGCGAAAAACGGACTCCCTGCGCCTACCGTTATCCCTGCGCCCAAACGCTACGACGACGGTACGGACGGGGAGTTTTTGCGTTCGGTAGGGGAAAAACTTGGGTACCCGCTCGTATTAAAAGCGGCGGAAGGGTCGTTAGGTATGGGCGTATATCTCATAGACGGCTACGAAAAATTACTCGAATACGATAAAGAGCTTGCTAGCAGCGCGCGTTTTTATCAAGAGTACGTTCCGTCGGACGGCGGAGAGAGTATTCGGGTGATAGTTATCGGCGGCAATGCGGCGTGCGCTATGCGCTTAAAAAACAAATCCGATTTTCGGAGCAATGCGGCGGTAGGCGGCACGGCTCGGGCGGAGGAATTGACAGCCGAAACTGCGCTCCTTGCGCAAAATGCGGCAAAGGCGCTGGAACTGGACTATTGCGGAGTGGACTTGTTTTACGACGGCAAGAATATAATAGAGGTAAACAGCAACGCGTACTTTTCCGTTATGGAAAGCGTTACGGGCGTAAACGTGGCGGCGTTGTTTGCAAAACACGTGGCTTCGGAGTTGGGGGAATAATGGAAGAATTTACTCAAATCATAGTAAGATGGTTGCAGGCGACTTTTCACAATAACGAGTTTGTGACGGTCGTCATTTCGATAATACCGATGATAGAGGTGAGAGGGGCGATTACCGTTGCGACGAACCTCGGAATGAACCCGTGGATTGCGTACGTTTTATCGTGTTGCAGCGCGCTTTTGGTGTGTCCGATACTTTTATTGTGTTTAAAACCGATACTCAGAGCATTGAAAAGAACGAAGGCGTTTAAAAGCATTGCCGTAGCCGTCGAAGAAGTCTTTTTGAGCAAGGCAAAGAAACTGGAAGAGGACGCGGAAACGGATGGCGTAAAGGAAACAGACGATAAGTCCGTAAAACTCGGAAAAAAGAAATTCAATAAAATTCTCGGAGTATTTTTATTCGTGGCAATACCGCTTCCTATGACGGGAGTATGGACGGGCTCGGCTGTCGCGGCGTTTTTGGATTTGGAATACCGTTACAGCGTGCCGGCGATAGTAGTCGGGAATTTCGTTGCGGGGCTGATAATTACCGTTCTTAATATAATTTTAGGCAAGTATTCCGCGCTTATTTTGCTTGTTTTGGCGGTATTCGTTGCGATAACGATTGTCGGACTTATCGTGACTTTCGTCGTGAAATACAATAAATTGAAGAAAGAGAAGAAAGATAAGAAAGAGCAAGCGGAAACGACGGACGATAATATACAATAAATATTTTATTTTAAAATTTTGTGTTTTATATCTTTTTCGAAGCCGCGAAAAAGAAGCAAAAAGCGGGTAGGGGCTTAATTGCGAAGCAGCCCCTTACGAC
>CAYVEU010000170.1:0-1287 GCA_964450015.1 uncultured Christensenella sp.
GAGGAAATGGCGCTCTTGTTCTGCGCGTCAACCTCGGTGGTGTAGGGGTTCACCTCTACGTCGTCAGTGGGGGTCATGGTCATGAAGGTGCCCTGCGTGTAGGCGGCCAGGGTCCAGTCGTTGTTGATCTTGTGGACGCGCTGCTCACCGTTGCTGCCGGTAACGTACTCGAAGTTCACGCCCTCTTCGCCATAGGCCAGCATGTCACGGAACTTGCTGTCGGTGCTGACCAGCTCGATGACCTTCAGGGCCTCCAGCTGGTGGCTGGAAGAATTGCTGATGCAGGCCATGGAGCCCTGGATGGTGTCGGTAGAAACCACGATGTCGCCGAACTGGGAGACTACGACCTCAGCGCCGCGGCCATCGCCCCAGCCCGCGGCAGCGGCGGGCCAGCCCTGGCTGATGCCCAGGCCGCACATACCGGAAGCTTCGCTGGCGGTGGCGGCGTCGGAGTTGATGTAACCGTTGTTCATCCAATCATGCAGGACCTTCAGCTGATCGATGACATCCTGCTGCTCGAAGGTGCAGACCACCTTGCCGGAGTCGTCATAGTAGCTGACGCCGATGGCGGCCATACCGGCCATGCCCAGCTGGTCATAGCGCTGGCCCACCACGCAGGAGACGCCGTCCTTGTTCAGCAGCATGGGGGGCTCGCCCCTGTCCTACGACTACGCTCGGTTCGTTTAAGGACGCGTACTTGGTAGTAAGATTGTCGTTATGCTTTACCGTCACGGCGTAACCGTTCAAAATATCGTAGCTTACGTCGGTTACCGTGCCCGAATAAACGCTCATAACGTTGTCGCCGTCGTTGCCGGCAAAGTCAATTCCGCCGTGAACCGCGTAGTGCTTTAAAGTGTTGTGCCAGATAAGGCTGTCCATAGTAAAATCGTTTGTGACGTTAGCGTCGTTTACGGGAGACACGAATACTACGGGCGTGGGCGTGGGTACGACGGGTTCGGGGTCGGTGTCGACAACGGGCGGATTTTGTTCGTCGCCGTTACCTTGATTAAAATCGTCGTCGCTCGTGGACGGTCCGACGGGTGTGCTGGGCTCGTCGCTTACGCCGCTGTTTCTGGTTACCAACGTTACGGTAATCATAGCCGCGATTGCCAAAAGGCATATTGCCATAATGATATAGTAGATATTCTTCTTGAGAAATACCTTAAATTTGCCGTTTCCGGTGCGCTTCTTTTCCATATTTACCTCCAATGGACTTGCTTGTTTTTTGATGTCCCTACGATTATGGACGGCAATTTCGGAATTTATACATACGAATTTTTTTATTTT
>CAYVEU010000170.1:1387-4415 GCA_964450015.1 uncultured Christensenella sp.
CCCGCTATTTTTCCCTTTTTCTTTTTTTCTAAAATTCTCGCGGAGCTGAATTTCGGCTACGACTTGGGACTCGCCCTCAAAAAACCTCTCAAAAAACTGTTCAACGCGCCCGCCCTGTCGGGTTACGTCTTGATTATGAGTATGCTGTGCGGCTATCCCGTCGGCGCGAAGCTTACCGCCGATTTTTACGAACAAGGGCTCATCGACCAAACGGAAGCCCGCGCAATTTCGGCGTTCACCTCGACGTCGGGTCCCCTTTTCGTCGTCGGAACGGTAGGCGTAGGAATGCTGCAAAGTAAATCGGCGGGATTTATAATCTTAATAAGTCACTACTTAGCCGCAATATTAAACGGCTTTATCTTCCGCGCAAAAAAAAGCGAGTCCGTCTCTCTCCCGGCTATCCCGCAAATAAACTACGATAAAACTCTGTCAAACAGTATGACAAGCAGTATTGTTTCCGTGGCAATCGTCGGCGGCTATATCGCCGTATTTAATATGATACTGGACTTATTTTTCGATATAGGATTAATTTCCGTCCTTGCCCGTCCCCTTACGCTATTAGGCGTAAATATAAGGCTCGGCGAAGGGATTTTTGCAAGCGTAGTGGAAATAACCAAAGGTTCGCTTCTGCTGAGTAAGTCGGGATTTCCGTTGAAAACCGTCGCGCCGCTATGTGCGCTCGGCATAACTTTCGGCGGACTGAGTATAACCTTGCAAAGTCTGACGTTTTTGGCAAAATGTAAAATATCCCCCGTGTTCTACTTGCTCGGTAAAACGGTACAGGGGATAACTGCGTTTTTTATTTGTTGGGGTTTAAGCGCGCTATTTCTCTAAGCGCCGGCGCAAATCAAAAAGCGAACTTATTTCGTTTGTTTTTAAAGTAATTTTTACGAATTATTAATTACCTTTTACGGGCGTAAAGAAATGCTAAATTACGCTCTTTTAACCGTTGGGGCGCTTATTAAACTGCACTATTATGTCGTCGATAGTTTTATTCGCCTTTGACAATTCGTGCTTTACCGCACCCAAAATATGCAAAGTGGTGGCTCGCAATTCCTCGGCGGTCTCTAATTTTACTCTGAACGCTTCCTCTTTTATCTTTCGCGCGGTCTCTTTCGCCTGCGCGACTATTGCGTTTTGCTCCAACATCTCCGCCTGCCGCCTCTTAGCGTCCGCAACGATTTCCTCGGCTTCCTGCTCTGCTTTCAAAATGAGCGCTTCGCCGTCGAGTTCGCTAAGCGCCTTGCGTACCCTTTTTACCAAATTGAGGATAGATTCGCCGTTGACGACCGTACCGCCGCCCATAAACGACTTTTTCCCGTCCAAAACCTCGGTTTCGATATAGCTAAGCAATAAATTGATGTCTTCGTTCATTTTCCCTCCTACTTTAAGTAATTCTCGATGTTTTCATCCACCAGTCCGTCTACGGGCAATTCGCCGTCTATCCTCTCCCTAACCAAGCTGCTGCTCAAATAAGAATCTTTCGCCGCGACGAAAACCGTTTCCACTCCGCCGTGATTGAAATTATATTCCGCCATTTCCCTTTCGTACTCGGTATCCGACGGCGTTCTTATACCTCTTATTATATATCTTATCCCCTTATCTTTGCAATAATCAATCGCCATTCCGTCGTAAAATTCGACTTTTACCCGCTTTTTGAACGGTCTTAACGCAATTTCCGCCATCTTCAACCGCTTCTCGACCGAATACCTTGCCACCTTGTTTTCGTTTACGAGCATAACGACGTACACGGCGTCGAATTGCTTTAAAGCAGTGCCCACCAAATACTCGTGTCCTTTGGTAAACGGGTCGAAAGTGCCCGTAACCGCCGCTGTTTGCCAATTTCTGAACACTTCCACCGTTATATTGCCGTATTTGTGAACGGACTCATTAAAAAACTCCCTTTCGGACAATTTTTCATCGTCCGTCGCTCTTTCTACGGTTATTGCTCCGCCTTTTTTCAAAATATCGGCGCTTTTTATTTCACTTAAAATCGTATTGCCCAGCTTTTTATCGTACGGCGGGTCGCAAATTATTATATCCGCTTTCACTCCGCGCGCGGCAAGCCGCCTGACACAATCGGAAAAATCGCCCTTTATTATCTCGTATTCCGACGAGGGACAAAAGGTCAAATTGCTTTTGAGTAAGGCTATCGAACGCCCGTCTATATCGCAAAAGTATACTTTCTTCGCGCCGCGACTCAACGCCTCGATACCGAGACCGCCGGTTCCTGCGAACAAGTCGATAACCACCGCGTCTTCCGTATCGTCGCGTAAAATGGAAAACAGCGACTCTTTTATCTTGTCCGTGGTCGGTCTTATCGAATTGTCAAGCGGAGGATTTATCCGCCTGCCTTTATATTTTCCCGCGATTACTCTCATTTACAGTCCGGCTCTGTTGCGGTTTGCATTGATAAGACAGCCCGCTTTGATTATTTCCTTTTCCTCAGCGGTCAACGCGTCCATTTTAAGCTCTATATCGATTACTTCGCCGCCGCGAACGATTTTCGCGCCTATTTTGAGGTCGTCAAGCACGCGCTTTACGTCGGCAATCACTATAATATCGCCAGTTTGCACTTCCGCTCCGTCGTATATAAACGGCAACATTCCCCAGTTTATCAGGTTGCTTCTGTAACGTTTGGTCGCGTATTCCTTTGCAAGATTGGCAACCCCGCCCAAAACTCTTTGGCAGGACGCCGCTTGCTCTCTCGCGCTGCCGTCGCCGGGTTTAATTGCGTAAATTACGCTTCCTATCTCCACGTCGCCGTCTAAATTGCAAAGCTTGACGGCGTTTGCGTAGTCGGACGGCATATTGCCGCTTTCCAAACACTCCGCTTCCGCCTTAATTAACTTTGCTTTTTCGACGTAATCGGGGCGTTTCCTGCTTAAAGTAAACTCCGCAAGGCGCAACGGATTAGACCTGTACGAGCTCGTTTCGCCGCTTGGAATAAGTTCGTCGGTAGTGGTTACGGGGTCGTTTATTACAGCCGCCACCTTCATAAGAAGGTTCGTCTTTAATTCGCTCATCT
>CAYVEU010000171.1:0-4397 GCA_964450015.1 uncultured Christensenella sp.
AATAAAAACGGCGAGCGGTTCCGCTTTTTGGACGGACCTATTACCGCCAACAACCCCATGGGTATTCACCACGCGTGGGGCAGGACGTTAAAGGACGTCAACATTAAGTACAACGCAATGCACGGCAAGTCCTGCCAGTACCAAAACGGCTTCGACTCGCAAGGGCTTTGGGTAGAAGTCGAAACCGAAAAGGAAATAGGCGTGCACGACAAGCGCGGTATTATGGAATACGGTATGGACAAATTCACGGAAAAGTGCATGGACAGAGTCCGCAAATTTTCGGGTATCATCACCGAACAGAGCAAGCGCCTCGGTCAGTGGATGGACTGGGATAACAGCTATTTTACCAACACCGATTTGAACATAACTTCCATTTGGCACTTCTTAAAGACCTGCCACGAAAAGGGTTGGCTCGTAAAATCCCACCGTCCTATGCCCTGGTGTCCCCGCTGCGGAACGTCGCTTTCCGAACACGAGATGAGCGGAAGCTACAAAGACGTCGAGCATACTTCGATTTATGCAAAATTGCAAATAAAAGATTCCAACGACAGCATATTGGTTTGGACGACAACGCCTTGGACTTTGACCAGCAACGTCGCTTTGGCGGTAAACCCCGAAATCGACTACGTTCGCGTTCAGGTAAAGAGCGATACGCGTACGCTTATTATCGGCAAAAACGCCCTCGGTAAATTAAAGGGCGATATAGTTACGGTTTTGGATGAATTTAAGGGCGAGACGCTCGTAGGCAAGGAATACACCACGGTATTCCCCGAATTTGCCGTCCAAAACTTCACGCACAAAATCGTGCCGTGGGAAGACGTCGACGCAACGGAAGGTACGGGCGTCGTTCACATCGCCCCCGGCTGCGGCGCGGAGGACTTCGACTTGGGCAAGCGTTGCAACTTGCCGCAAATTTGTCCTATCGACGACAACGGAATAATTTTAGAGGGCTTCGGGCGTCTTACGGGAATGAAAACCAACGAAGTTTTGGAAACCGTAGTCGAAATAATGACGGAGCGCAACACGCTCTATAAAACCGAAGTAATAAGCCACAGCTATCCGCATTGCTGGCGCTGTAAAACCCAAGTCGTATTCAAGTTGGTCGACGAATGGAGCATCGCGACGACCGAATTGAAACCGCTCTTGATTGCCGCCGCCGACACCGTAAAGTGGGAGCCGGAATTTGCGGGCAAGAGAATGAAGGACTGGCTCATGAACATGGGCGACTGGAACATTTCCAGAAAGCGTTTCTACGGTCTTCCTCTTCCCTTCTACCCTTGCAAAAAATGCGGGCATTTGACCGTAATAGGCAGTAAGGAAGAGCTTATAAAGTTAAGCGAAAACGGCAACTTAGACGGCGTGCCGCACCTACACCGTCCGTACATCGATAAAATTAAAATCCGCTGTCCGGAGTGCGGAGAACTCGTAGAACGGGTACCCGAAGTGGGCGATTGCTGGCTGGACGCCGGTATTACGCCTTTCTCGACGAAACAGTATTTCAGCAACAAAGAATACTTTGAAAACAACTTCCCGAGCGAGCTCGTTATCGAGATGAAAGAGCAAATAAGGCTTTGGTTCTATTCGTTGCTTTTTATGAGCGTAGTGCTCACGGGAAAAGCGCCTTATAAACAGGTAGTTACCCACTCCTCGGTCGTAAACGAGGACGGCGGAAAGTTCTCGAAAACGGGCAATATGATACGCTTCGACGAAGCGGCGGAAAAGATGGGCGCGGACCCCGTAAGATACCTTTTCTGCTCCGCTCCCGTAACGGGCGACGTTCGATTCGGCTACAATCTTACCGACGAGGCGAGGCGCAAAATTTTGTCGTTCTGGAACGTCTACGTATTCTTCAATTTGTACGCGAGCTTGGACAACCCCGATATTGCGCGCTTTACCCCGAATACCGATACGTTCACTCATTCCGACAAGTGGCTTATCGCGAGAACGGACGCGTTTTTAGCCGCCGCCGACGCGGGTATGAAAGCGTATAAGACGGTCAACGTAATAAAAGAATTCGAATCGTTTACCGACGACGTAAGCAACTGGTATATAAGAATAAACCGCAAACGTTTTTGGAAGTCGACCGACAAAAACGACCAAATGAACGCTTACTGGTGTCTGTACCGCGCGATAAAAGTAGTTCTCGGCGTAATGGCTCCGATTATCCCGTTCCTTACCGATTATATTTGGCAAAACACGGTTAGAGAGATAGAAAAGGACGCCGCTATAAGCGTACACCTTTCGAAATACCCCGTTTTATCGGGTATGAATTTCGACGGCGTTTTGGAAGAGACCGCCGCAACGCGTGAAGTTATCACCGTGGCGCAAAGAATGCGTAACGAGGCGCAAATTAAGGTTAAACAGCCCTTAAAGACCCTCTTCGTTTGCGCGGGCGACGACGTTAAAAACAAGATATCGCCCCTTCTCAACATCGTTTGCGACGAGCTTAACGTAAAGGAAATCGTATTCGTAAAGGACGAATCCAACTTCAACGAGCATTACTTTACCGTAAACTTCCGCGTTGCGGGCGCGCAACTAAAAGGCGAAGCGCAAAAACTTAAAACGCTCGTCGAAAAGCTCGATAACGATGGTATGAAAGCTCTCGAAAAAATGTATAACGCGGGTTCGGTTACCTTAGGCGACTTTGCAAACCTCGACAAGAGCCTGTTCGATATCCACGACCGCCCGAAGCAAGGTTTTGTAGTAACGAAAGAAAACGGCATAACCATGGCGCTCGACACCGTGCTTTCCGACGACCTTATTAAAGAAGGCTTCATAAGAGAAACCATCCGTCAAATTCAGGTTCTCAGAAAGGATGCGGACTTTGCCGTAGAACAGCGCATAAGAGCGGAAATAATAACCGACGACGATATGGCAAAAGACGCAATCGTCGAATACGCCGAAAAAATAAAGGCGGATATTTTGGCAACGGAGATAACCGCCGTCGCCAACCCCGCAGTAACCCGCGAAATAGAGGTCGGCGGCAGAAAACTGACAATAAAACTAGAAACGGAGAAATAGAATTATGTTAAAAGACGATATAAGACAAGCATTTAACAATGCCCGCAAGACGGGCGACCATTTGACCAAGGACGCATTGGAAGCGGTCATCGCAGGTATGCTCCAAAAGGAAAAGACGGAAGTCGGCAAAGTTTTGACCGACGCCGAAGTTATCGAGTGCGTTTCGAAAGAGGTTAAGGTTCAGCGCGAAGTAAGCGAGATGTATGCAGGCAAGGACGAAGCTAAAAAAGCCGAAGCCGACGGCAAAATAGCAATCCTTACCAAATTCCTACCCGCGCAGCTTACCGAAGACGAGGTTATGGCAATGATAGCCGAAGCCGACGTTTATCCCGACGCTTCCCCGAAAACCAAAGGTATGATAATCAAAACCATTATGCCTAAGCTTGCGGGAAAATTCGATAAGTCTAAGGTAAACGGACTTGTAGAGAAACACTTAGCAAATAAATAGCTTCGCCGAACCAATCGTCACGCGGAAATTTACTCGCGGTCGGTTATCCCGACACGACGGATAAATTTTGTTTCCGCGTGAGTTCGACTCATAAGGAAGAAACGCAGTCCGCGTTTCTTTTCTTAATAAAAAATATTTTTTGTCGCAATGCTTCGCTTTTGGGGCTCACGCACCCAAACCCCGCAAGGGCAAAACGCAAAAAGCGTCGTTTTTGCATTTTGATAAGTTAAAGAAAATAAAAGCCTTTATCTCCTTTCTTATCCGCAACTTTTCACTATTCACTCTTCACTTTTCACTCAGACAGTCCCGCCCACTCACCCTATCGATTAAAAGCGTTGCGGGAGAGAATTAACGCTCCGCGTTAAACCCTTCGGGCAGTTAAGGAAAAAATACAAACAATTTTAAATCCGCCGAAAACGGCGGATTTTTTCTTTGGTTTGGCTTGCCAACTAAAACGCGATAAACGGTATTTTCCAAATCTCATGTTGCAACAATATTGTATCATTACTCGCAGTAATAATGCAAGCATTTCATTACTATTAGTAATATATTTTTGAAAGGAGACCCTTTCTATGATTACTAATAAACAAATTCAAGCTAAAATAGCAGAAGCAATTAATCATTCCGGCAAAACGCAAATAGAATTAGCGCAAATGCTTGGACTTCGTCAACCCATCATTTCGCACTATGCAAGAGGCGAACGAATGCCTTCCGTTGAAGCGCTAGCCAACCTATGCAAAGTTTTAGAGCTAGATGCAAACGATATCTTATGTTTATATAAATAATTTTTTCCTAGATTTATCCTTTAAGCCTAAGCTCGCGGGAAAATTCGATAAGTCGAAGGTAAACGGACTTTTAGAGAAACACTTGGCGAATAAATAGCTTCGCCGAACCAATCGTCACGCGGAAATTTACTCGCGGTCGGTTA
>CAYVEU010000172.1:0-4388 GCA_964450015.1 uncultured Christensenella sp.
AACAACACAAACAAATTATTTTGTTTTGTATTTACATAGTAATTCATCGGTCTTTAATTAATCTTAAAACGTTTTCTTTTACGTAAAAAAAATTTTTTTGTCGAAAATTACCATATTTCGTCGAGTATATGTTAAAATATAAATAGTTTAATTTTTATAATAAAAGGAGTAAATATTTATGGATAGAAAAGAAAAGGCAAGAGAGCTGTTTTTGTCGGGATTCAACTGTGCGCAGGCGGTTGCGGGAGCGTTCGCCGATTGCGTGGGACTGACCGAACAACAGGCGTTGGGTTTGGCTTCATGCTTCGGCGCGGGGATATGCGGTATGCGCGGAACCTGCGGTGCGATAAGCGGGGCTTTACTTATACTGGGTTTAAAGAAAGGCTGGAATCATCCCGCGGCTAAAACTACGGCGTACGCCGAGGGTAAAAAGCTTATCGACGAATTTGTCGCGGAGTTTACTACCGAAAACTGCTTAAAGCTTTTGGAGATAAGCAAGGCTCGCTTTGCCGACACGCCGATGGAGAGAACGCCCGAATATTATAAGTCGCGCCCGTGCTTGGGACTTGTCGAGTATGCCGCGGAGCTTTTGGAAAAGTATCTATAACAAACGCTTGATTTTAGGGCGGTTGACAAAGAAATTCGGCGCGCCGTAAAATGAATTTAAATGGCTGAATTAATTGAGGAATATAAAAGATTATATAATAATCTCAAAAAATTCAACTGGGATACGCCGTTGTTTTTCAACAACGAATTATCGCTGCGGTTTGAATTGCAGGCTAAGTCGCAAGGGAAAAGAAAAAACGTCTTTTCCCTTTTGCAGTCGATTTTTACCGAGCTGTTTTCTTCAAATTCGATATTTCTCGTAAACGCATATAGAAACGAGGACGAAGAAGATAAAAAATATTTTAATAACAGACTTTTCGACAAGTATGTAAAGCGTGCCTCGGATATGGTTTTCGAAGACGATTATTATTTTCAAAGTCCCCGTCCCGACGAAATATGCAGTCAAAACGAGAAGCGGTTTATTTATTGTACCGAGTTTGAAAACGTAAAATTATGCAAATTGATAAAGAGTATCTATCCGAATTACCGCAAAGGTTTGGGAGATTGCGGCATTTATCTTGCCGAGCCTTCGTCGGGAATTTTGGTGCATATCTATGATCATAGAGGTATGGATATCGTTTTTAACGATAGAAAAACGTTAAAAGCCATTTACTTAAAATACGAGTATTGGCTTATAGAGCACGACGAAAGCAGGGAAAAAATGAAACGTGCTTACGAGGGAGCGTAAAATACTATGTGGCAGATAATTTCGTACGTTCTATTCGGGATAACCTCTTTGGCGATGTTACACCTAATGATATTGTGTATCGTGAATTGGAAATTTATATTAATGAAGGAGAACGAACCGACGTCGAAAGACGAGGTTTCCGAAATAAGACAACCTCAACCGATAGCGTATATTGCATTAGGAGGCTCGGTAGTTTTTTATCTTATCTTAATTGCAAGTACTTTTAGCATATTGGGGTTTAGATTCGACGAAGAAGATTTATCGTACAACGTCGTGTTTTTTGCGTTCTTTTTGTTGGGTTTTGTGCTGTCGCTTGTATCGCTTAACTGGAAAATCGAATTGTCGGAAGAAACTTTCGTACATACTAATTGGCGAGGGAAAAAGCGTACTTATCGGTACGACGAAATAGAGGAGAGAGAGCTGAAAAGCGTTTCGCGTTTTTATAAGGACGGGAAGTTTAAGTTCGAAATCAGTTGTTTTCAGGATTGTGTATCCCTATCGGAGAGAATCGACAAAGCGCATAGGAAACAAAAAAAGGAAAGACCGGAATGAGCTGGATTGGAATTGAAAAAATTTTAAGAGAGAACGGTTTATTGATAGATATTTATACGGTAGACGCGTATATAAGCGTTTTCGGGTTGACGCATTTTTCCGAATTGGAAGAATGGCTCACGGCAAATTACGAAAGCTTTGACGAGGAGACGAAAAAGCTAATAATAGAATTTTTTATTGCCGAAGAGAAAGAGCAACGTTTATCCTCGTTTTGCGTCGATACCGCGCGGAAGAAAGTCGGCTTAAAAAGCGTAAGATACGCGACGGTTAAGAGCACGATGGAAAAGCTCGGGGATAATCCTGCCGAAAATTACGTTATGATCATCGACTGTTTGAATATTTTTCATAATGATACGGATTTGCCGAATTTTCTGTGGGGCGCAAACGGTACGGAAGCTATCGAAAAAGAGATACAAGCTATAAATTTATGGCTCAAAAACGAGGAATTTTCTATCAAGGGTTCTTTAATACTGCTAAGAACCGTAGAAGAATACGAATATGCGGAAATGAAATATTCTGGGAAACTCAATTATATTTTCGGGGACGATTACGGGCGCGGACAGGCGATTTTTCTGCTGAATTACGGCAAATTGCGTATAGCTTTAATTTCCTTAAACTCGGATAAGCCGCAAATTTACGAGCGCGAAAATAATTTGATAATTGCGCTGAACAATGAGCTTATTTTCCTATCGTCAGACAATTCGGGAATAAAATCACACAAAGTAGGTTTGGTTATTTATGAAGTTTTATTGCGCGGAAATTATATATGGGCAATAGGCGATATAGAAATCGACTGTTTCAGCGTAGACGGCAATTTGGTGTCCCGAAATAAGATAAACGGAATAATAAAAGACTATTTTATAAACGGTAACGGCATAGAGTATACGACTGAAGAAGACGAGAGTTTTACCGTCGATACGGGCGTTTAGAAATTTGCCATATTGCAAGTATCGGCGGTTTATGCTAAGATAAAAGTATAAAGTATTTTCGGGAGGGCGTATTTATGAAAAAAAGGCTTAATGTGGTAATAGCGGCAGTCGTACTTCTTATGGCAACGCTTGTACTTTTTGCTTGTAAAAAGGATAAAATCGAAAATACGCCGTCGGTTGGGGGAGAGCCGCAATCGTCTTGGACCGCGAAATGCGATTTTAGGTCGGACGCGTACGACGTCGACGACGTTAAACTTACTTACGGCATAAGAGGTTACAATCGTACGGACACCGACGACGTGACGCTAAGTACGGCGCAAATCGTCGTAGTACCGTATCGGGTTTACAATATACATAGTTCGGATTCTATCAACGGCGGGATAACGGTTAAGACGATTGAGAACGTTAAATTGGTTTACGCCGATTATGCGTTGTGCTACGACGTTGAAATAACCGTACCCAAAGAGTCTTTCGTGCTGAATTACGGCGCGATTGCAATCGATTATAACGGGAAAACGACGGAAACAGTTACGGAGAAGGTAGTGGACGAGGAGCACCGTTTAACCGAGGTCGAGAGGGATGTTACGGAAAAAATAGGCGGCGTCGTTAGGTTGTATTATAAAGTCGACGGTAACAAAGTTTATTTATCCGAAACTCTATTTGAGTCTACCGCGAAGCCGCAATTTACGGAATTTGTAAACGGTCCTTTGGCAATCGGGTACGAAAGTCAAACGAATAGAAAAGAAGCGGTGGATTTTTGCGCAATTAATGCTGATAAATCGGTTTTTGCCGTGAACGACGTAAACGTTAAATTGTCCGTCGGCAGGCTTTTCGACGAGGCGAAAGAAGAAAATTCGAGCGTTTATCTTGCGCTGTTTACCGATTCTTTGATTTTCGGCGATAGCGGCATGACAGAGAATATAAATGCGACCGAAGAATCGGAATGCATTTCTTATGAGATAAAAAATTACAATGCCGAAAATTATTCGTGTCAAAGGGTAACGGACGCCGGCGGGGATACGGAAGCTATCGAATACAGTCACAAGGAGTCGTTGGTTTTACCGCAAGAGCTGTTTGCGGGCAATTATAAAAAATTGTCCATAAAGCTTTACGTCGAAAATCCAAACGACAATCCCCAAGCGAAATTGCTTGCCAACGTAGAAATAAGCTATTACGTATTTGACGGTAAAGTGTATTTATCGCAAAAATCGGCTGAGTTACGGTAAAATAGAGTTTCGGCAAGTAGACGGCGTTTTGCCAAAATATTTTAAAACAGCATTGCAAAATTATTATTGTCGAAAATTTTTGTAGTCACATTTTTAAATTTCAACGTATCTCATTAATAGACTGGGCAAAACCGTTGAGAAATCAAAACAGGGAGTTATAAATGGAGGCTAAGAAATTCAATCGTTTACTGAAAATTATCAATCGAAGTAAGCTAGCGGTTGAAGAAATGTATCGCTTTTATTATCCCAGAATTGTCAAACGCTTAAGCGCAAAGTTCGGGCGGGTTTTGGCGGAGGACGCCGCGCAGGATTTTTTCTTGCGGCTTTTCGACATTTGCGATAACGTAGACTTTATAGTAAATCCGACTTCGTGGGTTTATGCTTGCG
>CAYVEU010000173.1:0-4363 GCA_964450015.1 uncultured Christensenella sp.
GTAGCATATTCGTAGACGGAGAGTGTTGCGACGAAGTACGCCGACGGTTCGGTTTTGAAAAAAATCACTCAATTCTGTCCACTATTAATAAATCTTCTTGACATTAAAGTGTCTATGTTATATGATATACTTAATCTGATTAGATAGTAAATCATATTCGATATATAAGGAGGCATTTATGGCAATACGCAAAGCGGAAATGTGGGATAAAATGCAATACTTATTCCGCAACTATTACGACAGAATGATACACGTTGCCTGTAAGGTAAGAGGCAAAATCGACTACGACGCCCTCGTTAAAGCTTTGGACGTACTGTTATACAAGGTCGATATCTTGCGTTGCAGCTTTATTGCCAACCCCTTGTACCCTCACTGGCTACTTCACGAGGTTTACGACGTTAAAGAAATAATAAACGTCATAAAAAGCGACAATATAGAGCGCGATATAGATACGTCTGTTTGTATGTATATTCCGGTTGAAAGCAAATTCCAACTTCGCGTAAATTTAATAGAAGCGGAAGAAGAAAGCGCCATTACCATGGTATTCAATCATATGTGCACCGACGGCGGCGACAGCAAGTATCTTATGGGCAAGCTGACCGAACTTTACGCCGATATAGTAAACGGCGGCGACGGTACCAAGGTTCAGATAAAGGAAGGTCGCCGCGACGGTATGCAAATTTACGACCGCATGTCGCCCGAAAAAAAGCAACGCGCCAAGAAGCTCTACAAAAACATTTCGCAAAGTAAAGTGAACGTGGAATTTCCCTTCGCGGCAACTATAGCCAACGAAGAAGAAAAAGTTAGGCTTTTCCGTATTCGCGTAGAAGCCGGCTTTTCCGAGAAGCTAAACGCCGCCCGCAAAAAATACGCCGCGACGATAAACGACGTTTTCTTAGCCGCGTTCTTCCGCACTCTATACGTCTATCTCGATAAAAAATACGACGTTTTAAATATCGTATCCATGATGGACCTGCGCCGCTACTGCGCCGGCGGCGATACCTTAGGCATAACCAATATGACCGGCTTCGCGCCCTGCGATATAAAGATGGCGGACGAACCGTTTCTTGCCACTCTCGACAAGGTCAAACAACGTATGGAACAAAATAAAATGGACGAATTTATGGGACTGTACAGTATCCCCCTTTTAAAGCTTGCCTATGAAGTACTCCCCTACTTTATCAGCGAGAAAGCTATCAAAATAGGATACCAAAATCCGCTTATAGGTATGTCAAATATCGGAATTTTGGAACACGACAAATTCAGCTTTGCCAACACCGAACTTCTCGATTGCTTTATGACGGGCGCGGCAAAATACAAGCCGTATATGCAGCTTACGGCAACCACCTATAACGGCACGATGACCTTCTGCATCGCGGAAAAATGCACCGAACGCGACGGCTTTATCCTCTCGCAATTTCTTAGGGATTTTAAAACGGAACTGCAATTATTTATTAAAGAAGCGATTTGATTTTAATTTCTTCTACCCTCATCAGTCTCGTCGCAACCGCTATCGTCTGCGAATATGCTACGCACATTCTTAGGATACTACAGCGTTGCTCCTCTTTCCCAAACACAACAAGTGCGTTCGGGAGCCCTTATATATGCCGGCTTCCCCCTTATACAAGCTTTTTCATTTTAGAAAAACTTTATGGCAAGGTGGAAGCTCTTTTAGTGGAAACAAGCTTATAACAAGTAAAGAGCTTCCCCTTTTCTAAGGGGGAGGCTCCGCCGTAGGCGGTGGTGAGGGTCATATTTTAATGAAGTAGCGCTAATTATGAATAATTAAATAAAAATAAAGATAAACCGTAAAAACACGATTTATCCTTATATTTTATCCGCAATGCGTCGCTAGACGCACTTCATATTGCCGCAGGCAATGCTTCATAACGAAGTTACTTCATGTTTCCGTCAGGAAACGCTTCATTTTTAACGCTCTCACGCGTTAAAATAACTCACCGTTCCGTCCTTCGCCACAGTTCCATCCTTGCAATAAACGGTATAGGATCCTGCATTGTCACCCTTCCAGTAGTTCTCTTTTTCAATCGCTTGCCACTCTTTGACTGTCCCACCGAAATCTATTCTCGTTAGTCCGCGACAGCCCCAGAACGGATTATATCCGATATAAGTTAAACTGTTTGGTATCTCTATACTCGTCAACCCGCTACAACCATAGAACGCGCGCTCTCCAATACTAGTTACTCCGTCCGGTATCTCTATACTCGTCAGTCCTCTACATTCATAGAACGCAAAATCTCCGATACTCGTTACGCTGTTCGGTATTTCTATGCTCGTCAATCCGCTACAACTATGGAACACAGAATCTCCGATAGCCGTGACTGGTTTACCCTCATACTTGGCTGCAATAACAATTTTCGGTTCATTTCCGACTTTCCTCAACTTTGTTACCGAATAACTTTCTCCGTCATAATTCAACGTATATTCCAACCCCTCTGTCAGCTGGCTGTCGTCTCCGATTCCGCATGCAATGAGCGCAAAGATTAAAGTTGCAATTATTGCAAAAAACGCAAGCTTTACTAAGATTTTCTTCATTTTTCCTACCTCTTTTTTGTGGTTTTTGTCGGCTCGTTTTGTTGCAAAATGTATACTTTTTTGAACTCGATTTTTAGCCATTTTTTAGCCATATGAAATGTTGATTTTTTGTACTTTTTATTATAAAATACGCAAAATTTAAAGTTAACTGTTTTTGTTCCAAAAAGTATACCTTTTGGAACTTTTTTTCTGGTATTCTTGTTTTATAAATAAAACAAGGTTGCCTTTGACAAATATAAAAGTGTTTACACCTTTGATAAATCAATTAGGAATTGCCCGCCTTACGGAGCAAGGACAGTATAAGAGAAAAGAGCTTCCCACCTTCACGCGAGGGGGAAGCTGTCAACCATAGGTTGACTGATGAGGGTGCATGGATAAAGGTAAGGGTAACTATAGAAGACAACGGACTTTAAAATATATTATCCGCAACTATTAACTTTTCACTATTCACTAAAAATTCTCCTACCCTCATCAGTCGCTAACGCGCCAGCTTCCCCTTTTTTGAGTATGTACCTCTCAGAAACATTTAATGGCAAGGAGGAAGCTCTTTTCATTAGAATATGGCTTATTATTAAAAAAGAAACGCGGACTGCGTTTCTTCCCTGTGAGTCGGACTTGCGCGGAAAATAAAATTTATCCGTGTGTCGGGGCACACGACCGCGAGTAAATTTCCGCGCGAGCGTTGGTCCGCGGGAAGCGCCTTTATTCCCGCGCCCGCGCGAGGAAGAAATCAGGATATTTTTTGCAAAACCGAAGGGAAGTTTACTGTCGTAAATGACTGCGCGGTTTTGCGAAAGCAACCGAAAACTTAAATGAAAATATCCGCCATTTCTGACGGATATACTCAATTAAGAATTATTATTATCTCGTTTTCGGTTGCGTAAAGATTCGATTTATTCCCGCGCGGCTATCATAGACTTGACTTTCATAAGACGTATTGTATTCGCTCTTTCGTTCTCGTCAAGCTTCATAGTGATATACTTAATAGTCTCTTGCAGCTGCGGTATCATAACGTATTCCAGTGCGTTTACGCGCCGTCTGTTTTTCTCTATTTCGTCCGCAAGCATATTGCAAGTCTTCTCCACCTCGGCAAGCTTTACGAGTTTTTCAAGCAATGCGCTCAAATTTGCTATACTGCCGTCGAGCTCCGCCGAAACGCTGGCAAACGAATAAGGATAGAGTTCTTTTTTATCTCCGACTTTTATGGAAATCTGCGGCACGGCAACGCTCATTACGTTCTTTTCCGAGGTTTCGAGTTCTACGGAAAAACCGGGCATAGCAACGGCTTCTTCCATTACCTGCTGCGTAGTAACCGCGCTTGCAAGCAAAAACGAGCGGAGCGCCTTTGCGACTTCACCTTCGACTTCCTCTCTAAGCCGCTTGTTTTCCTTTATATACAGCATAAACTGCCGTATCGTTTCGTCGGATTTATCCTTTAAAAGCTTGTGCCCGCTGACGGCGGTTTTCAGGCGAGTCTTCAACTGCCTCAATTCCATTCGCGTCGGGTTTACGTTTAACCTTGCCATTACTTATTCTGCTCCCCGTTTTTGTCGAAAAACTCTTCCAAGTACGCGTCGCGTATACGTTTCAATTCGCCTCTGGGCAGTAGCTTTAACAAATCCCAGCCCAAATTCAAGGTGTCTTCGATAGTCCTGTTCTTTTCAAACCCTTGCGAGACGTACTGCTTTTCGAATTCCTCGGCAAACTTTGCAAACTTCCTATCCGTTTCGGTAAGCGCCGCTTCACCCAAAATAGCGGAAAGTTCTTTTGCTTCCTTACCGCGAGCGTATGCGCTGAACAACTGGTTCAT
>CAYVEU010000174.1:0-4341 GCA_964450015.1 uncultured Christensenella sp.
GAAAGGGAAACGGGCATAGAATGTTAGAAATTCGCACATTAACAGAACAAAACGCCGTTGACGTAGCCGAACTGGAAAAAGAGTGTTTCGGCGCGGACGCTTGGAGCGAAAATCTCATAATAAACGAACTTAACGACGAAAATAAGCACTATATTCTAGTCTATGAGGACGGAAAACTAGCAGGTTACGGCGGCTTCAATCAAGTTTTGGACGAAGGACAGATAAACAACGTTGCCATAGGTCAAAATTACCGCCGAAAGGGTTACGGAAGCCTGATTTTAACCAAATTTTTCGAACTTGCATCCAAACTCGGCATAAACAGCTTTACTTTGGAAGTCCGAGAAGGCAATACTCCCGCCCGCAAACTTTATGAAAAACATGGGTTTGTTTCGGAAGGCTTGCGTAAAGGCTATTACCGCGACGGCGAGAACGCCTGTATTTACTGGAAATATATTATAAACTAGGGATTTAGTGAAAATAAAATAAGAGAAAATGTTTTTTGTATTGAAGCACTTGTAAATATCGTTTTCGTGCTATATACTTAATACGAATTACTTAGGAGCAAGAAAGGGGAACTATTATGCTTTTTGTTAAAGCGGAATTAAGCGATTTGCCATATATTTATTCACAAATGGAAATGAACTTTATTCACGATGAGATAAGAGATTATGAAGATGCGGTAAAGGTATTTTCAAATAAAAAATATTCTATTTATATTTTACACGAAAAAAGTTTCATCGTTGGGTTTATGTGTGTATGGGCTTTATCCACTTTTTCATTTTTAGAGCATTTTGTTATTTATGACGAGTATAGGTGTCAAGGATACGGCGGGAAAGCTTTGGAATTGTTAAAAAAGGAGTTTGGCACTGTAATTCTTGAATGCGAACCTGCGGAAACCGATGAACAAATACGGCGTATGGATTTTTATATGCGGCATGGGATGATCAAAAACGAAGCGGATTATTGGCAGCCTTCATATCGCAAAAATGGCGGCAGGTGTTATTTAAAATTAATGAGTTCCGAAAAACTGTGTAATTTTAATGAAACAGTCAAGGAAATTTATAGAGAGGTTTATCAAATATACGATGTATAATGAAATTATTAAAAATCTGGAAATAAGACCGCTTTCGTGTTGCGACGATTTGAAAATCGTCGCGGATTTAATCTATTATTCCGATAATTATATTTATCCGTATTTATTCGGAAATGATATATCCGTTGCGGAAAAGGTTCTTTCAAGGATGATAATGGGCGACACAATTTATAATTATAAAAATATTCGTATCGCGGTAAGCTCCGAGCAAATAATTGCAATGGTAGTTACAAAGGAAGTGCCGATAAAAGTAAATTATGAAGGAATGTTAAATAGCTTTGTTGAGGCTGCTGTGCCGGTAGGGGCTGCGTTTGCAAAAGTTTTCAATGAATATTTTAAGCTTTTGGAAGACGAACCTAGGGATATATACATTGCAAATATTGCCGTAGACAAAATGTTTCGAGGAATGGGCGTTGGGAAAGTTCTTTTGCAGTCAATTTTTGACGGAAAATCAACCTACCATCTTGAAGTGGTTCAAGCCAATAAGGCGGCGATAGCATTATACAAAAAACTAGGATTTACGATAGATTACGGGTACGCCGGGTTTACGGGAGTGCCATGCTACCGAATGAGTAAAAAAAATTAGGGGGGAAAACAAATGGATGTATTTATAAGCTATGAACATCAATCAAAATCGATAGCGGATAATATTTGCGCTTATCTTGAAGCAAAAGGAGTGCGTTGTTGGTATGCTCCGCGTGACGTCGTCGGACCGTATGCGGACGCCATTGTAAAAGCCATAGAGGAGTGTAAAGTTTTTGTGCTGATATTAAACCATAACTCTTCTGAATCGATACATGTCCTTAATGAAGTTGAAATGGCTTATAACCGTATAATTCAAGGGGAGTTGACGTTAGTACCGTTTAAAGTTGATGACGGCATTTTGTCAAAATCAATGGAGTACTACGTTAAGCGCTTGCATTGGATTGACGCCGTCAGCGCGACGTTGGAACAAGCGATAGAACAGCTTTATAAGCAACTCGTTCCGTTGCTTGGTATAGGCGATGACGACAAAGATGTTTTTTCAGGCGAAAAGAAACCGCAAGATACCAATCTCAACCGTAAAGTGGTTAAGTACTATTCGGATGATGATTTTGTGGAAATAAAACGTTTGCGAATCGAAGAGGAATTGATGTTCTATTATGAAAAAGAATTTTATGACCGACTTATTTGTGGGAAAAGTCATTTAAACGCTCTGGATTTTTACGTTTTAAGCCCGCAAGCAACAGTTAGAAGACTTAAAAGACCTGAAATAGATAAGATAGCTTGTCTTTCATATCACGACGGATTGGTTGCGGAAGGGAACGATATTTACGGAGATAACGACGATATTAAATTTTTCAAATGCGACGTTGAAGTTCAAAAAGTTGAAGACGTCTTGGAACACGTATTAAAAGACATGCAAATAGACGGCTTTGACTTTGTCAATATGACTATGGCAATAATGGATTTGAAAAATCCTTTTAAAACGCTTAAACGTATTAAAAAATTTTTGAAACCGGGCGCGGTAATATACGTCCGAGACGTAGATGACGGCGTTACGTTTGCATATCCCGACGAAAAGGGATTGTTTGTGCAATTTAAAAATTTCTACAAATTCGATACGTTAAGCGGGTCGCGCCATTCGGGTAGACAGGTTTATAACGTTTCTAAAAAAATCGGTGCTCGCGAGGTTAATTTACTTAAATGCGGAATAGATACTTCCAGTATGGATTACACCCGAAAAAGAATGTTGTTTGACGCTTGGTTTTCATTTATTCCAAATGATTTCAAGAGAATTGCGGCAGAGAATCCGGATAACGAAACCAGCAAAGAAGTTTTGTCTTGGTTGGAAGAGAATTTCGACGATTTAGAAGAATCATTCTTTAACGACGACTTTATTTTTAATAGCGGATATCTTTTTTACGAGATAAAGTTTTAAAGCTAAAAATATATTAAAAGCCTACCGCCGTATTTCAATGTTTATTACGGTAGTATTTTAATGATACAAACCACACTATTTTCAAACTTTTCGCATATAGTGAAGATATTTGCGAGGGTATTATTTTAATTAATCACGTTCAATGGGGCAGTGGAGCGGATATAATTTTTCTGCACGGCTGGGGCGGAAGCACTGTTTCCTTTCTGGGTGCGGCGAGGGCTTTAAAAGGGCATAGAGTTACGCTCGTCGATTTTTACGGATTCGGCAAAACCGAGCACCCCGATTATCCGCTGTTTGTAGAAGATTACGCTAAGAGCATTGTCGATATTATTAATAAATACAAGATGACAAGAGTTACAATTGTAGGGCACTCGTTCGGAGGGCGGGTGGCTATTCGCCTTGCGTCGAAATACGGGTATCTTATCGACAACATAATTTTGGCAGACGCCGCAGGAGTCAAGCCAAGGCGTGGGTTGAAATATTATTTTAAGGTATATCGTCATAAGTTGCTTAATAAACTACATATAAGCCATGCCGCGGGAAGTGCCGATTATAGGGCTTTGAGCGGTGTAATGAAACAGACGTTTAAAAACGTAGTCAATGAGGACTTAACGCCCGAGCTCGGTAAAATTACCGTGCCCACACTTTTATTTTGGGGTGACAAAGACCGAGATACGCCCATATATATGGCAAAGAGAATGTACCGAAAAATTCGCGGGAGCGGTTTGGTTATAATAAAGGGCGGCGGACATTACGCATATCTGGACGCGCATGGAGTTTTTACGGCAGTTCTCACTCAATTTATTTCTGGCGGTGAATATGAAGTGGGCGATCGGAATATTTATTCTTTGTCAAAGCGCGGCGGCGTCATTAAGATTTCTTTGCATAGTACAAAACAACAACTATAAGTTTATCGTAAACAAAAAGGTTTGGGAGCTTGTTTTAATCAACGTGTGTTTATCGTTACCCACGCTACTTATCGGGCTGTTTATGGGCAACGGAGTGCTGGACATCGTTATAAAAATTCTTTACGCGGCAGTCGCGGTTTTGGTCGCATTTTACATCGTTTTGGGGTATCGGACTCAACCTAAATATACCCAACGCGCAAAGTGCGTTTACGGCTTGGCGGTAGCGTTAAGTTTACCGATATACGCGCTTATCAACGGACTGGTAAAAAGCGAACGACTCGCCGTTATTTTAATCGTCACGCTTGGGGCAGTCGCACCGTTTTTTGTGGATTTGGCAACTTGCGTGCTTAATCCTCATTTTGAGCGAAAAAACGCCAAATTTATCGAACGGAATTGCGCTAAACTTGTTGAGAGCAATG
>CAYVEU010000175.1:0-4332 GCA_964450015.1 uncultured Christensenella sp.
CATATCCTTCTGGTGCTGGCTTACACGTTGGACACCCTCGTTCTTATACTGCGTTTGTTCCTGCGAGGGTGAATGCCCCGTTAGCGCTATAAGCGCGGGTGACGGAAAGTACGTCATCAACGCCGACGAGTGCATTAGCTGCGGGACCTGTGCAGGTGTTTGCCCGCAAGAGGCAATTTCCGAAGAATAATTTATCGGAAAACTCGATGAAAAACGCACGCACGAAAGCGTGCGTTTTTTCTTGAATTTAAGGACGTAGAAAAGCTTAAAGAATTACTAACCGACAAAATCGCGTAAAATCAAAGCTCTAACGGGTCGGTTTCTAATGAATAAAGCAGAGTAAAAGAAATAAACTAATCACAAAGGAAGCGAGTTTGGGAGCGAAGCGTCGCAGACGGGAGCGAAGCGAGACATTTTTTAGGTTGTGAAGGGAAATTTCAGTATTGACTGGAACGCATTTTTAATGTATAATTAAATTTGTGAAAATTTATTATTAGGAGAATTGTTTTAATGGACGTTAATAAACTCAGAAAAAAGCAGAACCGTTTTCGCTGCTTGAAAACAATATCCTATCTGCTCGGTTATCCGTTGTTTATCGTTTTGGTTTTAATCGGTTCTATGTCGCTGTTCGGCGGTGACGTTTTTTCCGATACGAAATGGTACGGCGTTATCGCCGCACTCGTTATTTGGGTGGTCGCGATAGTTGCGCAGATAGTCATAAGTATCGTAACGAAAAGTTATAACGGGCGTACGATAGGCATGATCATCATATCCTTGGTCTTGCTAATCGGCGTTTCCGTCGTTTTCGACGCGATTGCGACTAAGAAGGTTGACGAGATTGCGGAAGAATACGAAGCGCACGGCGTTAGCGTTAAGTCCTATAAGTATCAGGTGGGCTGGGTTGCGACTTGGACCTCGCGCGACGGACTTGCCGAAAAGTTGAACGATGAAATCGGACAATTTTGCACGGTCTATAATATCGAATACAAATCCTCGAATTACGGCGACGTAAACGGCGACAAGAGCGAGTATATAGTCGACAAAGAAAACGACGCAAATTACAGCCCCAACGGACTGTTCGCGGACGGCTATATTTTCGGTTTTAAACAAGCAGTCAACGTGCTTATCGATTATAATCAGTCGAAATTCGATATAGAGCACAATAAAATCGAGAAAAAAGACGCCGAAGGCAACGTTATTTCCACGACGTACGAGCCCAACGGCAAAGACGCCGACGATGAGCTCGAAAAGGCGATGAAAGCGCTCGACAGCGACCCCGATTGGATAGCTTATACGAGAAGTCAAGAATATCTGGACGCCTACGGCGAAGACGGTAGCGCGTATACCTTTATGTTGAACGAGGATAGATTGAATAAGCTTATTACTTCTCTCGGTAAATCTTTGGGCGAAACCAGCCTAATGAACGCTTTGTCGACGGTGCTCGGCTGGGTAGGTATAAAAATAGAAGCAAGTTCTTTGAAGAATTTGACTTTGGACAGCGCGCTTGCGCTCATAAAAGACGTTGCGGGGATAGAGTTGCAGAAATCCGATCTTCTCAATCTTTTGCAAAATTTCTCGTACTATCAAAGCCCGAACGCGAAGCCGAAATTCGCTTTTCTCAAAGATGAAACTTTGAGAACTTACGCTTATGCAAATTATCATGCGACCGTGCACGGCGCAAACGTCGGCAGCGTGCTTATCGCGAAAGACACGGTTGACGAAAACGGCAACGTTACCGAAGGGCGCATAGGACAGGTCACGATGAGCGATTCGGGGTATCCCAACAGCTTTGCGTATTCGCTTACGGAGCTTTACGATTTGCAAGCGAGAGATAAAGTCGCAAATTCTTTGTATCCGTTTATGATAGCGAGAAGGTACGCGTTTATATGCTCGGGTATCATTGCGTTCACGACTGTGCTTTACTATATCTTCAAGCGCAGAGAGGATGAAACTTTCGAGGAAATGGTCGAAGCTACGATGGGAGGCAGAGGTTAATTATGAAAAAGGTATTGCAAGTATTATTACACATCTTGGGCTTCCCGCTGTTGATGTTAGCTGTCGTATTGGTGAGTTTGCCGCTGATACAATGCGGTTTCAGCTACGGAGTGTTTATTTTCGTAGGAATAATCGTTACCGTGGTTATGGCATTAATCTACTATATAACCTTTATATGTATGGTTAAGAGTAAAAAGAAATCAGTAACGCGACAAACGGTGACGCTTATCGTCGTGGTATTCGTTTGCCTGTGCGGTTTGTGGTGCGTTTTCGACATCGCGCTCCCCGACTTCTTGGCGGGCGCAACGAGCAAGACGATATTCTATGAAGATTTGGTAGACAATTACGAGGCGCGTGCGCTGGTAAATCAATCGCTTCTTGACGAATATATTCTCCGCAATTACAAAATAGGCAACTTGCCGCAAGATAAAACGGTAGAAGAATATCAAAACGAGGGATTTCAAAACAAATACGTCAAAACGCTTCTCCAATATCAATTTGCAAGTATCGATAAAGACGGTTATACGACGTTCGTCGATCCTTGGATAGGCATGGCTAACGACGGTCGTTTGACGATCCCCGCGCTTATTCACTTGTTGACGGACGATAGACAGTTGGTCGGTTGCAATTATGCAGAATTCGACAAAACGTTGAACGATATCAAGGAAACCGATCCGTTACAATGGAACGTTCTCGATATGTTGGGCTCGGATATGGCTATTGATTTGAATATAAAAGATTTGTTGTCGGGAATGCTTAACAATGCCGGTCTCGCCGATCTTCTTGACGGGACTCTTCAAGAATGGCTGCCTACTCCCGAGAAGGAAGCAGCAGGCACCAGTCCCAGCATTAAAAACGACGTAGCCAAAGTCGTGGAAAGCTTATTAGGCTCGCCTATTTACGTCAGCTATAACGGAGAGCAAATAGTTCTTACTCCGTCCAATGCAAGCCGCGGCGTGTTGGATTACCAAAGCATGGCGTGGTTGAATTCCAACGGCTTGGTGTACGCTATCGTTGCGTTGCTTGCGACCCGTAACCTGTTCCTGATATTTGCGGGCTGGCTGGTATTTACCAACTTCCTTATCGGCGTATTGAGAGGAATGGGCAAAGAGAACAGAAGCCGCGCGGGCAAGGTCGACGTCGATTTCAGCGCGCCGTCGGAACCCGATCAACCCGTCAACAACTTTATGCCGATGCCGTATCCTTACGGTTACGTCGTCAATTCCGTAGGCTATAATATTACGCCCAATCACGCGCCCATGCAACCTGCGTTTGGGCTGAATATGGGTAGACCCGTACAAAACAACGCGATGAACGGACAAAGAGGCGGTCAGCAAAGGCAACAACCGAATAATAATAACGGTAACGGAAGGGGAAAAAGACGCTAGTCAGCAAATTTTACTGTAAAAGGCTGTGCGAAATGCACAGCCTTTATTTTAGTGAAAAAGTAATAGTCAACGTAAATGAAGAAATGAAGTCGCTTCGCCAATTATGGATAATTAAAGAAAAATAGGGATAGAATGCAAAAACAATCTATCTTTTTATTTATTCTCAATGCATCGTTAGATGCGCTTCAAATTGCCGTAAGGCAATGCCTCATGTCGTAGACGCTTCATGTTCCCGCAGAAAACGCTTCATTTTATTGAATATTGGCAACCTTTCCGGTAACGGCGTCTTGAAATATCAGCCAGTAGCCGTCGTAGCCGTTGGGTAAGTTCTCTACGGTCATCCAAGAGGAGATTTCGTCGGCGATTTTCGGAGGAGTTACGGACTTTTTACCAGGAACGCCGTAGCCCAAAAGCACCGTTCTGCCGTTTTCGTGGATTTTACCTACCGTGTAATAGTCGTCGCCGTCGTAAGCTATTTTTATCCATTCCGAGTCGGGTATGAGCGAATTGAGAAGTTCTTCTTGCGGATAGATTACGAACAGTTCGTCCAGTTTTTCCCGTATCCCGTTATAGAACTCCGCGCCGTTTTTTGCGCTTAACTTTTCCAAAATAGCGCGAGCTTCCTCGTCGTCCGAGTTCTCTGATTCGTTTGCTTCGGGTTCCGTTTCCGTCGCGGCCTCGGGTTGCTCCTCTTGCGGCGTTTCGGCGGTTTCGCTCGGTTCGTCAAGCTCCGCAGTGGCAATTACTTCCGTCGTTGCCGAGGGCAGTTCGGTCGGTTGCGGGAGAGCGGCGAAATGGTTGATTACGTCCTTGACTTTAACGGCGGTTCCCCCCGAGGCGACAACGCGTTCGCCGCTTAAAACAAGACAGCTTATCGCGTCGTTCGTATGAAACGAGACGTCGTCCAAAGCTATTTCCGTCTTTTCTCCGTCGAGTTCGACGAAAACTA
>CAYVEU010000176.1:0-4299 GCA_964450015.1 uncultured Christensenella sp.
TTTCCTCGGCTACTTTCAAACGTTCGGACGAAACGCCTTCGTCAAAAGCAAAAGTATTCAGCATGCCGTTATCGAAATAAGGGATAACGTTTTCCTTTTCGTATTTCGTTATATCGGAATCGGATACGCCGAGCATACGCAAAATTTCAATACCGACTTTTTTCATTTCTTTATCGGATAATCTAATCATAGCGCACCGCCTTTACTTGCTTTTCTTACCGTATCGCATTTTGGCGATTGAGTTAATACAATAAATTTGCTCATTCGTACACCTCACAATTTTTATCCCGTTCACATCGCAAGTCGTAAACCTAAAATTCTTTCCGTTTTATCGTCTCGGCTGACTCGTTCATTCCGTTGACTTGCGATGCGGCAAGGGATTATTCAGATAAACTGAACACATAAATTATAATTCAGTTAAACTGAATTGTCAAACAAAAAAATAAAATTTTGCTAAAATGAATTTATGAATAATAAATTTAATGAAAGAATAGGCAATGCTATTAAACAAAGCAAATATTCGCAAAAAGAAATAGCATCCCAATTAAATATATCTGAGGGGAATATAAGTAACTGGAAAAAAGGAGAAAATTTACCGTCTGTAGATATACTTTTTAACCTTTGCATTTTACTTAATGAAAGCGCAGATTATTTATTAGGCTTAGAAGATGAAAGTGGAAGAAAAATATACAACATCCACAATAACGTAATAAACAGCAACGGAAATATTATAAATTTAACGTAATAGCGAAACAGTGTTTTATTTATATTATTTGAGACCATTCAATAAACGGAATGAGAAAGTAGAAAATAAAAAATTAGGTACAGAGCCGACTGACCAAAATGGTAATAATAAAATACAACACTCCAAATAAATTTAAAGGAGGTATTTATCATGGGATTATTCAGTAGAAAGCACAAGTCCTATAAAACCAAAGAAGGATATATACAAATATATAAGCCTAAAAGTCCTTCTGCAAGGGAAAATGGATACGCGCCAAAACATAGAGTTGTTGCAGAAAAAATGTTAGGTAGACCACTAAGTAACAATGAAGTAGTTCACCATAAAGACGGCAACAAAACTAATAATCGTAAAAGTAATTTAAAAGTCATGACAAAAGAAGAACATTTTAAATTACATAATCAAAAATAATCTTTAACATCAATTAAAATTAAAGCTACCATTGACGGTAGTTTTAATTTTGTTAAAGTGTAAAAACTGGTTGACAATAAAATGGGATAAAGACTATAATATAATTGAACAAGGGTATCGCCGTAACGGCTAGCCTATGAACAGTTATTTATTAGAAAATAATCGTCCACTGGTACTGGGCGATTATTTTTTTCACAAAAATATTGACAACGTGCATTAAAAGTATTACAATGTAAATACAATACACATACAATAAAGTGCGGAGGTAAAATATAATGACGACTTTAAGTGTTAGAATCGATGAAAAATTAAAAAAGCAAGCGAATGAACTATTCGCAGATTTAGGGCTTGATATGAGCACAGCTATAAATATTTTCTTGCGTCAAGCGGTAATGAAAGACGGTTTGCCTTTCGAAGTGACAAGACCAAACGCAGATACTTTAGCCGCAATAGCAGAAGTTGAGAAAATGAAAAAGCAGCCGGAGAAGTATAAAGGCTACACCGATGTGGACGAAATGTTTAAGGAGTTATTGAAATGAAGTACACGGTAAAGCCTACCGGGCGTTTTCAAAAAGACTTAAAGAAAATACAAAAGCAGGGATTAAACTTGAACCTCTTAGCGGATGCAATCAAAATACTTGCCATCGGAAAACAACTCCCACCGAAATATAAAGACCACAGATTATCTGGCGACTATGCTAATTGCCGAGAATGTCATATTCAACCCGACTGGTTGCTTATTTATGAGATAGCCGAAAATGATTTGATTTTATATTTAACAAGGACAGGTTCTCACAGCGATTTATTTTAAGCGGATAGCGTGGAAAAGTCTACGACTTTACCACACAGTTATAGCTTTTTGTTTTGGGGAAATGATGGAAAACTCTACGAGTTTACGCACATTACGCGCATTGAAAAGTGGAAAACTCTATGCGGTTTTCTTCTTTTATAAAGTTTTTTCTGAGTTTACGCACTTTCCAACACTCCCAAAACCGTCGTCGTCGTTAATCCCGCAGCCTAAGGGCTACGGGGGTGTTTTTGTTAGTTGGACATTTGTCTATTTGAGAATTAGAAAACCCCTTGTCTGAACGAGTGTCGGCGGCTGCCGCCGCCGACGACAAGGAACCGGCTTTTGTCCGTGAAATTTTGGGAAATTGAAGCTCCGCGGGGCGCGCTAGCCCGCTTTTACCCCCGCGGAGATTTTCTTCTTCATAATTTTTCTCGTTTTCTAGGAAATTTCTTTGTTTTTTTATAGCACAATAACGCCTATATCATAGACGTTGTTTTTTTGTCGATTTTTTAATGGATTTTATCCGGCTTCTTCAAACGGCAGCTCGTCCGTTTCTTGCATTTCTCCGAACATTCGGCGGTAATGTCCGTTTCTAATCATTGCTTCAATAGAGTTTCTTCCGAATACAAAGCCTTGTTTGGGAAAATATTTCATTAATCCGTCTTCAAACTCAAACATGAGCTCGTCCGCGCTAACGTATTGATAATCATGTGAGGGTAAACCTCTTGAATAATACATTCTTCCGCCTTGCTTTGTAGCATAATCGGAAACGTAATGTAAGACTTTCATAAATTCTTTTTCGTCTAAGCCATGTAAACTTTCAAATTCGTTCATACCGATTTTTTTTCGGAGTTCGTCGAACTCTAACATTGTCTTCCAGCGTTTATCTTTGTCGGAATATCTTGTAACTTTATGGAGTCCGTCACCAAAGAACCCGTCGGGGAACGAGCCTAAGCCATGAAAATGCATTCTACCGTTTTCGTCGCCGTATTCTACACCGCCTAAGATCTTAATACCGTAGCGATCGGCGTTGTTTGCAAACCAACCGAAAAGGAAATCAATAGCTTCTTCCTGCAATTTCCATTTTGCCGAATCTATTGTTATAGTAAACCAAAAATTAAGTTTCTTTCGGTTCAATCCGCATTTTCGCATGAACAATTTTTTCTTTGCGTATTCTGCATGAAGCTCGTCATTGCCTTTACCGTCAACGTATGCCGATAGAAGCTCATCATCTATCAGGTGCCTTAAATTTTCATCAAATTCGATATTCTTTTGAACGGAACGTTTAAGAATATCTTTTATACCGTCAAGACGTTCTTGACGTTCCGATTTCGTCGGATAAATAATACGGTCATTTCGCATATCGTATTCGGTTTTTGCTTGACGGAAAAGTTCGTCGATAAGTTCCGGCGGACGTTTTTCGTGCGTTTGATGTATCACTTTATGGCACACCCAACGATTATTTTTCAAATCAAAATAAACTTTTAACGGTTGGCTTTCTATTCCGGCGCGCATGTGAGCGTTTTCAGCCTCGTTAATATCAAAAAAAGAAGAATATCTATGCATATTTAACCTCGTCAACTCTTAATCAGTGGGTCCGGGGTTCGAGCCCCCGAAGGTGTACCAAAGCAAAAGCACCGTTAGCTTCAACGGTGTTTTTGTTTTTTGCGTATAAACTGTCGTGGGCGAGAACCACCAGGGGGTCGCAAATTTGCCGAACGGCAAATCTGATGAGGGAGAATAATAGTAGTTAAAGTTGCGCAAAAACTATGCGTGAATACAAGCATTAAAGGAATTTATACTTTCGAATGGCCCCCGAAGGTGTACCAAAACAAAAACACCGTTATTACAACGATGTCTTTGTTGTTTGTATATACGTTTTTATACACGATTTTCAGTTATTAGTCCGGTAACTTCGTCGTATTTGCGGAATTGCCCCACAATTTTTCCAAAGCATAGAAATCACGGGTCGCGTCGTTGAAAATATGCACGATTACGCTGCCGTAATCTATTACGACCCAGCGACCCTCTCTTACGCCGTCCTTACGTATCGCGTCCAAGCCCTTCTCCTCACCCTTTTCGTCGAGATGATCCGTAAGCGCCCTGACTTGGGTATTGCTTTTGCCCGTAGCTATAACGAAATACTCGGTAACCGTCGTTTGCTCCGCAACGTCGATGACCGTAATATCGCTCGCTTTTTTCTCCTTTAACAGTTCTACAACTATATCTTTTATCTCCGTAGCCGTCATTTGCTCTCTCCTTATTTATTATTGTAACAGTCCAAACACTTTTTAGTCAAAGGGTAAATCGGTCTGCCGCTCGATATTAAATGCTCGTAAGACGCTTTCACGCACGC
>CAYVEU010000177.1:0-4284 GCA_964450015.1 uncultured Christensenella sp.
CCAACGAGTCGTTCGCATACCTCATTAAACAATTATTTATTATAATATAAATTAAGCTTAAAGTCAATACCGAAAAGCGTACATATCGTATTTCTTTGTACCCCCAAAAACACAATCCGTCCACAGTACATAAAATTCTTGTAAAACCGCCGATTTTGCGGTATACTGTAATAAAACTTATTTACGGAGGTCGAATTTTGTCTTCTTACATCCCCGACGGCTATAAAAGCCCGCTTAATTTATACTTAACCCAAGAGGCTATCGCCTTTATAAAGAGCGAATTTCAAAAAAGACTTTCCTCGGCGCTCAATCTTATGCGCGTTTCGGGACCGCTGTTCGTTGACGGAAAGAGCGGACTTAACGACGACCTCAACGGAGTAGAACGTCCCGTAAGCTTCGACGTAAAAGCGACCGGAAAAGACGCGGAAGTCGTTCATTCGTTGGCAAAATGGAAGCGTTTCGCTTTACATAAATACGGATTTAAAGCAGGTTACGGACTCTACGTCGATATGAACGCTATCCGCCGCGACGAGGATATCGACAATATCCATTCCGTTTACGTCGACCAGTGGGACTGGGAAAAGATAATAACCGCTTCCGACCGCAATCAAAAATACCTCATTTTAACGGTTCAAGCGATAGTAAACGCCATTTGCGACACCGCCGACGCCGTAAAAGCAAAGTACGGTATCGACGCGGGACTCTCCCGTCGCCTTACCGTAATAAGCTCGCAGGAATTGGAAGACCTCTACCCCGACCTTACCCCGAAAGAACGCGAGGACAAGTTTGTTAGCGTTCATAAAACCGTCTTCGTAACTCAAATCGGAGGCAAACTTAAATCGGGCGCAAAACACGACGGCCGCGCACCCGACTACGACGACTGGACGTTAAACGGCGATATAATGTTCTATAACGAAGTTCTCGGCAAAGCCTTGGAAATTTCCTCTATGGGCATACGCGTAAATAAAGACTCTCTTTTAAGCCAATTAAAGGAAGCCGACTGCATGCAAAGACTCGAACTGCCATTCCATAAAGCTTTGGCAAACGACGAGCTGCCCTTAACTATGGGCGGCGGAATAGGACAGTCGCGCCTCTGCATGCTGCTGCTGCAAAAAGCCCATATCGGGGAAGTGCAATGCTCGATTTGGGATGCCGAAACGGTAGCTCTGTGCAAAAAAACGGGTATTGATCTTCTATAAAAAGTTGCGACAAGTTATATTTGCCTGACGGCAAGTTATATTTCGCCTAAGCGCGTATTATTCTACAACGTCATAGCCGCTATCGGTCAAGCTTTTAACAATGCTCTCTTTGTCGATTTCACCGTTATAGCCGATCGTCACGGTTTTTGCTTCGAGCGACACGGTGGCGTCGGTTACGTTTGCCGCCGCTTTGCACAGCTTTTCAACCGTCATTTTGCAATGGTTGCACATCATTCCGTTTACGTTTAATACAAGTTGTTTCATTTCTATCTCCTCCGAAATTTGATTATTTGTATTTTCAACGGGTTCTTCCCGTTTGATTTTAAAAAGATTTATAGTCAGCGCGTTGAGTACGACGGAAACGCTGGAAAGGCTCATTGCAATCGAGCCGTACATAGGTTCGATTTTGAAACTGCCTTTCGATAGATAATACGTAAGTCCCGTCGCCAAAAACACGCATACGGCGTTGTAAAAAAACGCCCAAAACAGCCCCGTCTTTATCGTTCTTATAACGCGCTTGCTCAGCGATATGGCGTTGCGAACGTCTAAAAGGTCGTCGCGCATAAGCACTATGTCCGCCGATTCCAACGCGACGTCGCTACCCGCGCCTATTGCAATTCCGATATCCGCAGTTGTAAGCGCTGGTGCGTCGTTTACGCCGTCGCCTACCATTGCTACGCACTTGTTTCCCTTTTTGAGTTCCTCTATTACTTTCGCCTTGTCCTCGGGCAACACTTCGGATATTACCTTATCGACTTTAATTTCATGGGCAATCGCTTCGGCTGTCGCGGCATTGTCGCCCGTCAGCATAACTACCTTTATCCCCTGTTTGCGTAAAAGCCGAACCGCTTCTTTGGACGTTTCTTTAAGTTCGTCCTTAACGGCAACCACTCCTACCGCTTCGTCGTTTCTGAATATTGCAAGAGCCGTTTTTCCGGAAGACGCGAACGCGTTCATTTTATCGACAAGTTCGGATGAGGGATTTTCGGAAAATCTCAAATTTCCTATTTTATATTCCACGCCGTCTATTTTGCCCTGCAAACCTTTACCGTCCACAGACTCGAAATCGGCCACTTCGTATTCGGCGGTGTACTTGTCCTTAGTATATTCGACTATCGCCGCGCCCAGCGGATGCTCCGACTTTAACTCGAAGTTGTATAATACGGAAAAAATATCGAAGTCCGTGAATTTTTCAATATCGGTAACCGTAGGCTTGCCCTTCGTTAAAGTTCCGGTCTTGTCCAAAACGACGGTATCTATCTTGTGCGCCGCTTCCAAAATTTCGGCGTTTTTTATGAGCAATCCGTTCTTTGCCGCCTTGCCTGTGCCAACCATTACCGCAACGGGCGTTGCCAAGCCTAAAGCGCAAGGACACGCAATGACTACGACGGTTATCGCAAAATTTAAAGCTATCTCGAACGCGCCCGAAACGTAGTCGGGTTTCGCCAAAGACGCATAGAGAATATTGGCAACGAAAACTACGACCGCTATCGACAAAATCACGGGTACGAAAATCCCCGAGATTTTATCGGCAAGCTTGGATATCGGCGCTTTCGAATTGGACGCTTCCTCGACAAGCTTTATTATCGTTGCGATAGAACTGTCCTCGCCGACCTTCGTAGCTTCTATCTCGATATAGCCCGAAGTAACTATGCACGAAGAGATGACTTCGTCTCCCGTGTTTTTGAAAACGGGTATCGACTCGCCCGTTATATTCGACTGGTCTACGGACGCCTTCCCTTTGATTATCCTACCGTCGACGGGGATCGCCGCGCCCTTTCTGACGATAACTATATCGCCCCTTTTGACCTCTTCCGCCTTGACGGTTATCTCCTTGCCGTCGATTAGCACCGTTGCCGTTTTCGGCGCTAAATCCATAAGCTTCGTTATAGCGTCGGTCGTCCGCCTCGTCGAAAGTCCCTCTAAAAATTTTCCGATACTGACGAATACCAAAATCATTCCCGCCGACTCGAAATATAGATACATATGATATTCGGAATAACCGTAGCTTATCATAAACAGACAATAAACTCCGTACGCAAGCGAAAAAGCCGCGCCTATCGCAATGAGCGTATCCATATTGGGCGCGCCCTTAAAGAGCTTTTTGAACCCCGATATAAAATACCTGCGGTATATAAAAATTATAGGAAGCACCAAAATAAACTGCAAAAGCGCAAAACCCGTCGGGTTGACGGCATGGTCGAAAACTTTGGGCAGCGGAAACTTCCACATCATATTGCCCATCGAAACGTACATGATAACGAGCAAATCGACAATGCAGAAAATAAGCTTTGCAAGCGAATAATCCTTGCCCTTTTTCCCTTCCTTTACTTCGTCTTTTATAAACGTCTCGTACCCCGCCGCGGCAACCGCGTCCTCGATAGTTCCTTTCGCGCAGACGCTCTCATCGAACTCGACGTCCATATTGTTTTGCAAAAGATTGACGTTTACGCTTCTTACGCCGTCAAGCTTTTCGACTGCCTTTTGAACGTGGCTCTGACAGGCGGCGCACGTCATCCCCTTGACCTGAAAACGCTGTTTCATTAATAACGGTACCTCTTGATTAAATTTATCACACTCTCAACCACGTCAGTATTCCCCGCCTTGATATTTTCAATCATGCAGGTGTTCATGTGGTCGTCCAAAATTTCGATTGCAAGACTTTTTACGGAATTATTGATTGCCGCAAGCTGAATTAAAATATCCTCGCAATATCTGTCCTCTTCTATCATCGCTTTTACTCCGGCTATCTGCCCCGCAATGCGGTTGCAATGGCTGATAAGCTTTTTCTTGCTCGCATCATCCCTCGGCGTATCCTTATATCTTTTATCTCCTACAACTTTCATTCCGACACCTCGTTTGATTTCTACTACAATAATATACCCCTAGGGGGTATAATTGTCAATCATTTTATCGGAGCAAATTCCTGAGGGTGCATTTAAATAAAAAATGAAGCGCCGCTTATGCGGCATGAAGACGCTCCCGCTAGTGAAGTCGCTTCACTAATTATGGATAATAAAGGAATTACAGCCGTTATCTTCTTTAATTATCCTTAATGCGTCGTTAGACGCGCTTCATTTTGCCG
>CAYVEU010000178.1:0-4281 GCA_964450015.1 uncultured Christensenella sp.
CATTAGAGCCAGTCAGCGACGACGAGGGCGGCGAACTGTACGAAATGTTTGTTGAGTGGAACGACGAGAAATACAGTTAGCGGCTATCCGTCCGCATACGCGACGGCTTGACTACCAGCGGCAAATCATTGACAATCTTGTGTTTATGGTTTATATTTATGACGACGAACATATAAAGGTAGTCAATTATTTGACTTTCGGGGTTGATAAGTCTATCGAACGGGTACGACTGGACGAAACAAACGAGGTGCTGGAACGCTTGAAAGGTGTTCAAACTCAATCACCAATAGTCCACCATAAAAAAGCACCCCTAGTGGGTGTTTTTTTATGGTGTGTAATGGGACTCGAACGGGAGGAAAAGACAACCTTCCAGTGGATGGTTGTCCCGCCCCGGCCTGTCGGCGAGCGGTAGCGAGAGTGCGAGGGAGTCCCTTATTGCCCACCCTAGAAAACGCACCCATTAGAGGGTGCGTTTTCTAGGGCGAACAAAGGGCTTAACGAACCCGACGGGTTCGCAAATTTGCGCAAAGCGCAAATCTGACGAGGGAGTATTCACTTATTAAAGGAATATAAAAATACGCGTGGATAAAAAAGTTAACGCGCTCAAACCACTTTCGCAAATTGCCCGAAAGGGCAATTTGACGAGGTTGCATAAGCTCAATAAAGCAATACGGTGAAAAAGTAGTGGTAAACTATGATAAGGCTAATCAACATTTTCGAGTGGTGGTCCATTATTACATTGTTGATACATCGCTACGAACATAGCGAGCCGCTCGTTATATCAACCACCCGCATCGGTGCCATTTTACTTTATTTAACAATAATTTTTTGATATACTAATAAAAAACTAGGAGGAAATTTTATATGCCACTTACACAAATTAATTATACTTTACCTATTACAAATCGTATTCAAATGCGGAAAGATGTTATAAACTTGTTCTCCGCAGAACTACCTGGAACAGGTACAGGGAATAATGCATCACGATATGAATATACTGTCGAGCAATATCAAACATATAGCGTTGTGTTAAAGCGTCCTGCAAATTTGAACAAAGGTTTTGATTTTACAGTCAATGTGGTAGGGTTGAAATTTAGGAAAAAGAAATGTTACCAAAATCCAAGTCATAACGATATAATTGCGGCTTTGTCATATTGTAAATCTAATAATCAAAATTATAACAATGTTATTATTCCGATCATTCGCGACATTTTTAATTGTAGAAATGTTAATTTAGGTAATTCCGGATTTACTTTTGTTGATTATTTAGGTCAATCTCATCCCATAGAAATAATTTTGTTGGCATTGAAATGGCTTTTTATAGAACAAGATTTTACATATTGGAATAATAGCGGAAGATATATGCTATTTAATATTCTACATAGCCAAAATTTAGCTTAAAACAACAAAGATTTGCTTGCTTTTATTCGAGGTTTAGAATATAATATACTTACTTATTTTAGGGGTGATTTTATGTTAAGTTATATGTCGGCAAAAGAAGCAGCGGAAAAATGGAATATATCGCAACGCCGCGTTTCTGTTCTTTGCAGTGAACAAAGAATTGACGGTGCCATGATGGTCGGCAATATGTGGATCATTCCAAGTACTGCCCAGAAGCCTATTGATAAACGGACAATACGATACGAAAAAGAGCATACCATTTCTTTGAAGCCTTTTGTCAAATGGGTGGGCGGCAAAAGTCAACTTATAGACGAACTCGAAAAAATGTTACCATTAGGCGGCGAAAAGGTATTTACAAAGTATTGCGAGCCTATGGTCGGCGGTGGCGCACTATTTTTTTACATATTGTCAAAATACGATTTTGAACAACTTTATATAAGCGATATAAACGCCGAACTTATAAACGCTTATCAAGTTATCAAAAGCGATGTGGATAGTCTAATCGAAAAATTGCAAGGAATGCAATTGTTGTTTTTACCTATGGACGAAAACGGCAGGAAATTTTACTACTATTCGATCCGCGATAAATTCAACAATACGCAACTATGTGATACAACCGCAACCGATAAGGCCGCGTATTTTATATTTTTGAATAAAACTTGTTTTAACGGTCTTTATCGCGTAAACCGTAAAGGACAATTCAATGTGCCTATGGGTGCATATAAAAACCCTACGATTTGTGATGAGGAAAACTTGCACAATATAAATAAGGTTTTGCAAAACGTAACAATAGTTTGCGGTGATTATTCGCTATCGAAAACTTTTATAGACAAAGACACGTTTGTATATCTCGATCCACCGTATCGTCCCCTTTCAGAAACGTCGGCGTTTACTTCATATAATTCCGATATGTTTGACGATAACGAGCAAATTAGGCTCGCCAAATTTATAAACGAAATCAACGCAAGCGGTGCAAAAATCGTATTGAGCAATTCCGATCCGAAAAACGTCAATCCGGACGATACGTTCTTTGATGATCTTTATAAGGCATACAGCATAAAGCGTGTATCTGCAACTCGTATGATAAACAGTAAAGCTGACAGTCGCGGAAAAATAAACGAATTGCTTATTTGCAATTAAAGGAGAGAACATGGCTATCATTGAACTAACAGATGAAGAAACAAATAAATATATAGATGAATTGTATGCTTGTTTCCCTACGGGGCGAGAGTTTGAAATTTTTTTGAATTCGTTTTTGACAAAACTTGGTTTTGAAGAAGTCGTTACCACACAATATGTAGGCGATAAAGGCATTGATTTAACTTGCATAAAACGAGGATTTGACAATAACGGAATAGATACTATCAACTATTACGTACAAGCGAAACGTTATGCGCGCTCAAATAAAGTGCAGTCCAAAGAAATACGGGACTTAAAAGGTACAACAAAACGCGACAGGAACGGCAATATATTGAACAGCAATTATGTAAATGTTTTTATTACGACATCTATTTTTACAAACGGTGCGCTTGAAGAAGCGAATGACAATCCCAATATGCCCGTTATAACAATTGACGGCAAACAACTTTTACAATATTGTATTGAAAATGAAATCGGCTTTAATTTCAAGCCTGTGTTTTCACCCAAAGAAATAATTTCCCTAACACAAAAAGAGCAAGCCGTTGGAACTATTGCAGAACAACAAACTGATTATATTGTTGAAAGAGAAATAACGCCAAATGACATACGCGCTAAAATTTTAGTTATCCCTCGCATCATTAAAGAGCAATTGACAGAAGTCAAAGAACACTACACGGTTGTGTTTAATGGTATTGAACGCAAATTAAAAATGGACAAGTCTGGTCGCTATTTTGGTGGCATTACAGAATTATATAAAATTTTTGGGTTGTTGACTGCTGATGGAATTTATATAAGTAAAACAGCCAAATGGAAGATGGAAAATACAAAAATCATCATTGATTTAGTGTAACGAAAGGAGAAAACTTATGAAAAGAAATTTTAATGAATGGCTCAAAACTTTCAAATCAAGCATTTGTGATTATTCGTACTATGTAGATTTTGAAAAAGTATATGATAATATTGACAGTATTAAAGTAGAATTAAATATTCTCAATTCACTTATCGGCTCAAAACAAATAGAATACGATTTCGAAAAACTTGTTGCAGATTATCCGCAAGTATTGAAATGTATTCCCATTTTACTTGCTGTTCGCGGTCGTGAAATTTACGTAATTGACGGTGACGGCGAATATCTATTTAATTTTTATAAGCATAATTACACAACCAAAGAATACATAATGTTTATGCAAAAGACAGGTTTATTTGATTTAATCGCAAATCACGTTATCAATAACCTTGTCGATTACGTTACAGGCGTAGAAGTTGGACTTGACAGCAACGGTCGCAAAAATCGCGGTGGTCATTTAATGGAAAATCTTGTGGAAGATTACCTTGTCAAGGCAGGACTTGTCAAAGGCGAAAACTATTTCAAAGAGATGAAACTGTCCGCCATTGAAAAGAAATGGAATATTGATTTATCGGGTATTTCAAATCAAGGCAAAGCCGAAAAGCGGTTTGATTTCGTGGTTAAAAAAGGCAAAACCATTTACGGCATTGAAACAAATTTTTATACAAGCGGCGGATCGAAATTAAATGAAACTGCACGTAGTTATAAGACAATCGCATTAGAAGCAAAAGAAATTGACGGTTTTGCTTTTGTATGGTTTACGGACGGTTTAGGGTGGAAATCTGCACGGCACAATTTGGAAGAAACCTTTGACGTTTTAGACAATATGTATTGCATTTCCGATTTGGAAAACGGCATTATCGCCAAGTTGTTTGATTAATATGCCGAAACAA
>CAYVEU010000179.1:0-4251 GCA_964450015.1 uncultured Christensenella sp.
AGATAAAAGGGCTTGGGGATTTTATTTTCAATAAAGTTGCGGGCAACGCGCTTTTGAAAAAATGCGCTTCCGAATTGATTTATTCGGGCGCGGATGAAAAAGACTACTTTGAGAGGAAGTTCGCCGACGCGTTCAAATACAAAGGCTTTTTGAAAAGCACTCTTTCCTCTTTGCGGAATACGATTTTACGTACCGACTTGTCAATGGAAGGTTACAGAGCCGTTGCAAGCAGTCGAATTCCCGTTCTATGTATTTGGGGTACGGACGACAAGACGATGCCGTATTACCAGCACGTCAAATTTAAGGAAGTCTGCCCCGACGCGGAATTGATAACGTACGAAAAATCGGGGCACATCTTTCTGTTTGACGAAGGCGAGAGGACTGCCGAAGATTGTCTGGAATTTTTGAAAAGATAGGGAATAGGCACGGTAAATTTTTGTTGCTTTAACCCAATAAAACGTATATAATGACATAAACGCTTGCAAATAATTTGCGCTTGCGGCAAGCGTAACGATGGTATTGCATATAAAGAAATTTTGTTTATTTTCGGAGGTAATTATGGCAAACAAAGGCGGGTCTAAAAAAGGCAAAAACGTCAAAATCTCTTCGAGAGAGAAAATTCTAATAGGTATAGTTGCGGTTCTCTTAATCGTACTTGTGGTTACCCTAATCGTCGGGAATGGATTGGGCTCGATAATAAACGGCGCAGGTGACGATACCGAGCTTAACGCGACGAAAGCCGAGCTTGACAAGGCAAAGAGCGACCTTGCGGCGGCGCAAGCGCAACTGAATAAATTCGTAAACGGCAGTTCGCAAAAGACGCCCGAGTTGGAAGGCGATATATTGGAAGTTCACTTTATAGACATCGGGCAGGGCGACGCGATAGTAGCTATGCTTCCCGACGGAAAGATTTTACTTATCGACGCGGGCAGCGGGACGAGCGTATCCAACGCGACCAAAGCAAAATACAATACGTATCTCGAAAGAACTCTCGCCGTCGACGAGATTGACTATATGATAATCACTCACCCCGACAGCGACCACGTCAATATGGCGCAGGACGTTTTGAAAAATTACGACGTACATAATATATACTTCAACGAATACGACACCGAAAAGACGTCCAAGACTTATACAAACTTCAAGGATGCGGCAAAATCCGAAACGACGTCGACCGGCAAGGCGGTTTGCAACGAGATAAAGGCGGACAGCAAAACGTTCAATATAGACGGCGGCAGCTATAAATTGGATATTTATGCGGTCGGCGATACCAACGTTAAAGGCGACAGCAGCTTCGCAAACGCCATTTCCATAATATGTATTTTGGAGTACGGCGGCAGGAAGGTGATGTTTACCGGCGACGCGGAAGCGGCGACCGAAAGATGGTTTATGTCGGAGCTCGGTGAAAACGGCGTGGATATAGACGTTCTCAAAGTTGGACACCACGGGTCGAGAACGTGCACGACCAAAGAGTTTATCGATTACGTCAAGCCCGAGTATGCGGTAATAAGCTGCGGGGAAAACAACTCTTACAGTCATCCGCACCCCGAAACGATGACAACTTTGTTTGATTACGGCGCGGTGACGTACAGGACGGACAGGCACGGAGATATAGTGTTGTATATCGATGAAGACGGGGATTTCGGGTTCCTGCCCGAGAAGAACGTTCAGGTCGAGAACAACACCAAAAATCGCGACGTTTTCACGATACTCAAAGATATGCTCGCGGCGTAGGTGCAAATGGAAAAGCGGGAGAAAAAGCCGTCGGAAGCTTTACGAATGACGGACGTCAAATTGAAGCAGGACGATATAGTAGAAGCGGAGATAGTCGACGACGGGATGGCGGGCGAGGGCATCGCCAAAGTCGGCGCGTACACTCTTTTCGTGCCGCGCTGTATCGCGGGCGAAGTCGTCAGGTGTAAAGTCGTCCACGTAAGACGGGACAACGTCGTCTTTTGCGAACTGAAAGAAGTAATAAAGCCGTCGGCGGACAGGGTAACGCCGAAGTGCAACCGTTTCGGAAAATGCGGCGGCTGCGACCTTATGCACGTCGGCTATAAGAAACAGCTCGAAATAAAGCGCAACAATCTGGCGCGGCTGTTAAAAAAGAACGCGGGACTTGACGTCCCCGTGCCCGAGGTAGTCGCGTGCGGTACGCCGTACGGTTACAGGAACAAAATTCAGCTTCCGTTCGGGACGGTCGAGGGGCGGACGGTACTCGGCTTCTACCGCGAGAACACCCACCGCGTGGTATCGATAACGAAATGCTTTTTGCACGGCGAGTGGGTGGAAAAACTCATCGAAATATTTTTAAACTACGCTTTAAAATTCAACCTTAAAGCCTACGACGAAACGACCGGTAAAGGTCGGCTCAAACACCTCGTAGCGCGTTATATCGACGGAAAAATCGCCGTGGTCGTGGTCACCGACAGCGCCGACCTTCCGCATACGGAATACCTCGTAACCGAGCTTAAAAAAGCGTTCGGCAGCTTTTCTTTGTATCAATCGAAAAAGCCCGAGCGGACGAACGTCATAATGGGAAAATCGATAATTCCGATAAAAACCGAGCCTTTTGTTATAGACGTTTTGGGCGTAAAATCCGAAATAAATCCCTATTCGTTTTTACAGCTTAATTCGGAAATTCGCGATAAAATTTACAACCGCGTTATCGACGAAATAATGCAAAAGCCGAACCCCGTAGTTATCGACGCATACGCTGGCGTAGGGCTTATCGGCGCGGTGCTGAATAAGCGCGGCGCAAGCGTGTACAATATAGAAATAGTCCCCGAGGCGACCGCCGACGGCGAGAAGTTAAACAAGGAAAACGGTTTGACTTGCGTAAACGTAAACGGCGACGCCGCAGTGGAACTTCCCAAGCTGATAAAGGATATTTCGGTTTCCGAAAATCTAAATTCGAGAACCCTAACTGTAATTTTAGACCCTCCGCGCAAAGGTTGCGCCAAAAGCGTTTTGGAGGCGGTGAACGCGCTTAATATTTCGCATAAGGTTATTTATATTAGCTGCAATCCGGCTACGCTTACCCGTGATTTGACGGTTCTTCAAGATTATAATATCGATTTTATCCAAGGCTACGATATGTTCCCTAACACCGCGCATTTGGAAACGCTGGTTATTCTGTCTAAATTATTTTAAAATTTACGGAAATTTTGCCGGATTTCGTTCGGAAAAAATAAAAAATTTTTTCGATTTTAAAGCCGGATTGACGCAAAATTGATAACTTTTTTATGAGATTTTAGGGCAAATTTGTATGCCTTGTACGCTCCGCTATTTTCCCTTTCTTCGGCGTAAAATAAAACTAAGTCGCTTTGCTCTATCATAGCGCAGTTGCGATAATATATTGCCGTATACCACCAATCGAAACTTTTACCGGGGCAATCATAGCTTTCGTATTCCTTTCTCTGAAACCAACTTGGCGGTTTGCGCAAATGAGAGTCAAGGGGAAAACAAAATACGCGCTTGATATCCGGCTGTAAATTTTTCGCTTTTTCACTTGACACTATATCGTATACGAGATCGTCAAAATCGCTTCTGCCGCCAAACAGAAAAATGCGAACTCCGTCCGCAATAGCCTCTTTAATTGCGTTGCTCGTTTTTGCTTTTAGCTCGTCCGTTATTCCAACGGTTAAGTGCCCGAAGCAAGAGCATACCTTTTCTTTTTCTGACATAGTAAGTGCCGCCCCCAATGGGAACGGCACCGCATAGAATACCGTTCCAAGGTTGCAACGCCTTACAAACTCATTTTTAGGAAATTAGTTCGGAACAGGTACTTCTACCTATTTTTCACTAATTTCCTATAAGTATGCATACAAATAGACATAGCCCCCCTAAAAAGGGGCAATAACGAGTTTGTATTAAAAAAGCGTTGCGTTGACATTATATCACATCTGTGTAGGATATGTAAATAGGTGCGACGATAAAAAGAAAAATTGTAAAAAAAGGAACGCGCCGTAATCACAACGCATTCCCCAAATATAAAAAGGCGATCATAATTTTCTTAAAAAATTTCGTTTTTAAAGAAATAAATTATTGTATTTACGGCGGTTTCCATATCCTCGTTTTCCACAGTTAAGTTGGCGGCAAGTTGATAGAGAGGTTCGCGCGCTTCTTTGATTTTTATCAGCGCTTGGGTGGACGCGGACAAGGGTCTGCCGTCTGTTGCCAAATTTTCAAACTTACGTTCGATTAAAATGCAGATCCCGTTTTGACGGCAATTTAATCTGTTGTCGCGAT
>CAYVEU010000180.1:0-4241 GCA_964450015.1 uncultured Christensenella sp.
AGAACGCGAAACGCTCGCCGTCGTCGTAATGTCCATATACGCCGAAACGCTTGAAGTAATACTCGTTGTCGATAAAATAGTATTTTACGCCGTTATACTCGCAGGCAAATACGCCCGCATACTGTTGCCGCCACCCCAAAGTCACGACTTTGGAGCCGATAAAAACCATCGTTTGACGGAACAAATCTTTGATTCCATCGTAAAGCGGCATAATTACCCTGACGTCCTGACCCTCTTTGGTGAGTGCGGACGGCAACGCCTGACTGACGTCGCCTAAGCCCCCCGTTCTCAAAAACGGACCCGCTTCGCTTGTTACAAATAATATTTTCATTGCGACCTCCTCGCTTTTTCTTTTTTTCTTTTATCGGCGCACATGTTATTCCGTCTCGCCACGCATTCGTTTTTTAACGCTACGACTTGTTTTCCCCGTACAAAACTTAAATTTTGTCGCGTAAAGCGTGCGTATATATTTTCTTGTCGCGACGGGGGAGATGCGTGCAATTTTTTTCGAAACGCTAGGACCGCGTACTGAGTACGCAACCGACGCGCTTCGGAAAAGCGGCAAAATTTAAATATTTATCCGCTTTTTCACGCTACTGCTTATTCCCACATCGCAAAAACTCCCATTTTGCCGCGCAAAGCGGGCGCATATACCACGTCGCTATACAGTCTTGCCTTTAACTATAACAACAGGGTAAGTGATGAAGCCCGATATATTTCTGTCCGCGCTTATGGTTACGTCCTTATCGGTTATTGCGTAAGATACCGTAGAATTTTTTCCGACCGTACCGTTTTCCATAACTATGGAATTTTTAACGACCGCGCCCTCGTCTATTCTTACGTTACGGAACAGGATACTGTTTTCCACCACGCCGTTAATCACGCACCCGTCGGCTATGAGAGCATTTTTGACCGTCGCCCCCTCGCCGTAAACCGTGGGCACGCTGTCCTTTACCTTCGTGTATATCTTTCCGTCTTGTCCGAACAACGCCTCTCTTACGTCGTACTTCAACAAATTCATACTCTCGTTATAATAGGTTCTTACGTCGTCCACTATTGCCGCGTACCCGTCAAACTCGAACGCGTCGACTTTTCCGTCCGCAACCAATTTAAATAAGATGTCCTTTTCGAAGTCCACCATTCCGTGCGCGTAGGCGTCCTTTACCAATTCGACGAGAATATCCTTTTTAATAAGGTATAGATTCAAGGATATGAGTTTCTCCTCCGTCCCGACGTACTCGGTTTCGTAAATATCCTTAACTTTGTCGCCGTCCTTTTCGATGACGACTCTATGCGAAGTCGTAGTGTATCCCTTGTGGCAAACTACCGTGACCGTCGCGCCGGAAGAGATATGTCTTTGGAAAATTTCGTCGAAGTCTATATTTGCCGCAACGTTGCAGTTGCCTATCAAAACGTACTCCTCTCTCGAATGATTTAAGAAGCTGAGTATCGAATATATGGCTTCTATCTTTCCCTTGTACACCTCGCGGGAAGAATTGAATACGAACGGAGGAAACACGCTTATGCCTCTGTTCTTTCTGTTCAAATCCCAGTCGCGCCCCTGTCTTATATGGTCCATAAGCGACTGATAGTTGCTCCTCGTGACTATTCCTATTTGGGTTATGCCCGAATTTACGAGGTTGGATAATGTAAAGTCTATAAGACGGTACCTGCCGCCGAACGGAAGCGAAGCCGTGGTCCTGTGAAGCGTAAGCTCGTTTAATTTCGACTCGTTGCCCGAAGCAAACAATATGCTCATTACGTTATTCATTAGTTCTTACCTCCCACCATTTCGCCCTCTTTGACGACGCTGTTCTTTTCAAGCCTCATTTCCGGTCCGACTACCGCGATATTCCACTCGCCGTTGGGTTGCGGCTTATCCTGCGGCGCGCCTATGACGCAATTCTCTCCGACGACCGTACCCCAACCGACGATCGCGTGAGATATACGCGCGTTCTTGCCGACTTTCGTCCCCGGCATTATCAAACTGTCTTTAACTTCCGCGCCCTGCTCTATCGTCGCGCCGTGATAGATGATAGAATTGACTACCTTGCCGTCGACGTTGCAGCCTTCGCTGATTATAGAATGAACCACTTCGGCGTTCTCCCCGATAAAGTGAGGCGGCTCCGCCGTGTTTCTCGCATAAATCTTCCAGCTCTTATCATTGAGATTAAGTCCGCTTTCGGGATTCAAAATGTCCATATTGGCTTCCCAAAGCGAGCTTATCGTGCCGACGTCTTTCCAATAACCGGAAAACTCGTAGGCGAACAATCTTTGCCCGTCATTGAGCATCATAGGTATAATGTTTTTGCCGAAATCGTTGGAACTGTCCTTGTTCTCCTCGTCGCGAATAAGATAGTCGCGAAGCTTGTCCCAAGTGAATATGTATATACCCATGCTGGCTTTCGTCGACTTCGGGTGCGCGGGTTTTTCTTCGAATTCGTAAATTTCGTTGTTCTCCCGCGTGTTCATTATACCGAAACGGCTGGCTTCTTCTATCGTGACGTTCAATACCGCGATAGTACAATCCGCATTGTTTTTCTTGTGCTCGGCAAGCATCTCCGAATAATTCATTTTATATATATGGTCGCCGCTCAAAATCAAAACGTATTCCGGATTGTACCTGTCGATAAAGTCGATATTTTGATAAATGGCGTTCGCCGTGCCCTTATACCACTCTCCCGACTTGCCCTTTTGATATGGCGGAAGCACGAACGCGCCGCCGTTCAATCTGTCCAAATCCCACGGCTGTCCGTTGCCTATGTACTGATTGAGTTCGAACGGCTGATACTGAGTCAAAACGCCTATGGTTTCCACCCCCGAATTTATGGTGTTTGAAATGGGAAAGTCGATGATTCTATACTTCCCGCCGAACGGAACCGCCGGTTTTGCAACAGCTTGGGTGAGCACTCCCAGTCTGGTCCCCTGCCCGCCTGCAAGCAGCATCGCGACGCACTCTTTTTTTGTCCCTAACATTTACTTCTCTCCTTTCGTCTTATTTTCCCCGTAGGGTATATCGGTTTTCCCCGATTGGTATTTTTTATTTTTTCCGCCGTTTGCCGCATTGAGCAAATTACGGGCGGACCGTTTATTTTGAGGGCGTAAAGCGCTTGATTACGTCCGCGCCGTCTTTTTTGACGGGCTTGATTTTGTCCTCCGGAAGCGGTCTTATCCATTTTATAAACATTGCGGAATTTCCTTTCAATTCCAACGCTATCGATTGCTCCTCTCCGTGCCGCGCTTCGTCGATTGTTTCGTGTTCCGTTTTAAACGGTGCGTCTCCGCCGTACTTTTTGCACTCGGAATTGAGTTCCTCTACGTACACGCCCTTTTTACCCACACCTATGCGGTAATCGCTTCTCGGCGTCGGCGAAAAGTTAAGAACGACTATAATGAAATTCCCGTCTTTGTCGTAACGAGCAAACGACGCCACGTTTTGCTCCTTGTCGTCCACGACTATCCATTTGAAACCGTCGAACGAGCAGTCCATTTCGTAAAGAGGTCTGTTGTTTTTATAGTAGTTGTTCAAATCCTTGACGTACTCGTGCAAATACGCGTGGCTTTCGTATCCGAGCAACAACCAATCCAATTCCTTTTTATAATCCCACTCTATAAACTGTCCGAACTCGTTGCCCATAAAGTTCAATTTCTTTCCGGGGTGCGCCATTTGATACGAAATAAGCGTTTTGAGCCCGCCGAACTTTTCTTCGTACGGACCGGGAACTTTTCCTATCAAGCTCGCCTTGCCGTGAACGACTTCGTCGTGCGAAAACGGTAAGATATAATTTTCGCTGAAAGCGTAGGTAATGGAAAACGTCAGCTTGTCGTGATTGCCTTTGCGGAAAAACGGGTCGGTTCTTATGTAGTCCAAAGTGTCGTTCATCCAACCCATATTCCACTTGTAATTAAATCCCAGTCCGCCCATCTTCGGAGGCATCGTCACCATCGGAAACGCCGTGGACTCCTCCGCAATCATAAGTACGTCCGGGTGACGCGTCAAAATCATCCTATTCAATGTCTGCAAAAAGTAAATAGCTTCTAAGTTGTATTCCTCGCCGTTTTCGTTCGGCTGCCATTCGCCCTGGCGCCTGTCGTAGTTGAGATAAAGCATACTCGCGACCGCGTCCAAACGCATACCGTCAATATGATAGTTGGTAAACCAAAAATCCACCGCGCTGATAAGATAGCTTCTGACTTGGGGCTTGTTGTAGTCGCACACGCGCTTGCCCCAGCTCTCGTGC